>NZ_JAMFKZ010000070.1:0-2135 GCF_023488045.1 Acinetobacter sp. ANC5681 | reverse complement strand
AGTCATTTGCATATGTATAAAAAGTTTTTTGCATGAACCAACCCACCCAGTGTGGGTTTTCTTTTGTCTATTAAAACATAAAAGTTAGGTAATCCTAAAATAAATTAGGAATACCTATTGACTAATTAATTAGGCTTACCTAATATTTACCTCATACACAGCAAAAAGCCCTGCCGACTCTCACATCAAACAGGGCTTCTTACTCAAATGAGGAAATAGATATGAATATGTTCAAACTACGCAACAAAAAAACTGGACATACAACAGTAATCCACACAAATAAGTCTAGTTCGACGTTTGCAAAAGACCAAGCGGTCAAAGATCACAACAAAGTTATTAAAACAGGAAACACGCGCACCAACTGGGAAGTTTTGGACTTCACTAGCAATGGTTGTTGGAATTTCTAAGGTCACAATAAAAAAGTCCTGACTGTTTGGCGACGCAGGACCTCTCTCACAAGGATTTCATTATGGAACAAAATGTCTTAAATCACAACCGCAGTTATACGCTAGGCAAGTCTTTTCTTGTTGGTTCTTTAGTTTCTGCATTCACTTTGTGCGGCTTAACTGGTGATTATGCACTAGTAACTAAGCCAATCCAACCTGCACCTGTTTACACCTTTGCAAACACCAATGCTATGTACGGCGTGATGTCAGTAAAAATCACATCTGATACCACTGGTGAAGCAATCGTCAATCTAAATGGCTATCACGTATTCACAAGCTTTGATTTTGAATTAGAGCCAGATTACAACGGTCAACTTGGTAGCGATACCAAAGCTGTATTTATTAAAAACTTAGCTGTAGACCGTGTTTTATTGGCTAACGGCGGCTTTTATAACGATTTCACCAATGCTGATGACATCAGAAATATGATTTCTGTAATCACTGCTCATATCGAAAAAAATAAGATGGTTGAGGTGAACTCATGAGCACTCAATACACTACCCCATTCCGCGAGTTCATTACTCGCGATGACCAAGGGCGTTATCACGTTCGTCTTGGACCACAAACATTCTCAACCAATTACAAGTTGACTGACATCCGTCTTGAATCAGAGAACGGCGGTACACCAGTTGATTCTGAATATTTGAAAGCTAGACCTTGGATTGCTCGCAATTTACAGCAAGAAGTTGCTAAGCAACGTAAAAAAGAACGTGAAGCAATGTATGCGAAAGACTGCTTTCAACGCACGCCATATAGTGCAAACCAACGTATTGCTTACCACAACGCGAAATCTAATTAAGGGGATCTGTCATGTCACAACAACAAACAAATTCTGTTGAATTAGATGTATTGCGCACAATTCAACAGGAATTAAAGGCACCAAAAAGCAAATTCAATAAATTCGGTAATTTCCATTACCGCAGCCTTGAAGACATTCTTGAAGGTGTAAAACCATTTTTGCTCCAATATAACGCTACTCTTGTTCTTACTGACGAAGTGCATGAAATAGGATCTGTAGTTGTTCTAACTGCTAAAGCTGTATTCACTGATGCAACTGGTAAACAAACTATTGTTACTGCACATGCTGGCGTAGACATTAATAAGAAAGGCATGGATGTTGCGCAAACTTTTGGATCTTCAAGTTCATATGCACGGAAATATGCACTTAATGGCTTATTCCTTATTGATGATAGCCAAGATGCTGATACCGATGCCTATCAACAACAGGCTGGATCTCAATCTGCAAATAATCAGCAATCTAATAATGCGCAAAACCAACAGCAGTCAAACGCTCAAAACAATCAGCGTGGCAATACTCAACAAAAACAGGCCGCAACAAAAACCCTCGCAGATCGTTATCAAAGTGCTTTGGTATCTATTCGCAATGCAAATAAACCAGCAACTTTAGATAAAGCTATCGCCACATTTAAAGGCTCAACCTTTTCAACTGGAATTGAGAATGCCTGCCGTGCTCGAGCAGATCAAATGGGTTGGTCGAATGGCAATCCTAACAATGGCCAAAACAACAATATGCATCATTAAAGGTTAAGAACATGAATAATATCTTAAACGCACAAGAAGCTTTTTCAGCAATCCAACAAGGTAGAACAGTTCTATGTCGCTATGCTGGTAATGGCAATCTTCACGCTGATAAAAATTTCAGTACATTGGATCAGATGCCAGCGACGG
>NZ_JAMFKZ010000069.1:0-2373 GCF_023488045.1 Acinetobacter sp. ANC5681 | reverse complement strand
ATGTTTGTAATGTTTCAGGCAGTCTTTATTTGGGCTCAACCATTAATTTCCTTTGTTGAGGATTCGATTACATGGTTTAGTGGGGCTGTTGGACCTTTAATTTCGCACCAACTTCTAAGAAGTTTGATTGTTGACGGTGTGATTGCGGGTGCAGGTAGTGTGCTTGCCTATATGCCTCAAATTCTTATTTTATTTTTCTTTATTTTAGTTTTAGAGGAATCGGGTTACTTACCTAGAGCTGCCTTTTTGTTGGATAAATTGATGTCTAAAGCAGGCTTAAGTGGGCGTTCATTTATTCCGTTGCTTTCAAGCTTTGCCTGTGCCATCCCAGGAATTATGGCAACACGGAGTATCAGTTCTGAAAGAGATCGTTTGGCAACGATAATGATTGCTCCATTGATGACATGCTCTGCTCGATTGCCTGTCTATGCTTTGCTGATAGCAGCCTTTATTCCAAATAAATTGGTTTACGGTTGGCTCAGTTTACAAGGCTTAGTTCTATTCGGACTTTACATGTCAGGAATCCTATCTGCTTTATTGGTCTCTTTATTTTTGAAATTAGTAAGAAAAGATAAAACTGAAAGTATTTTCATTTTTGAATTACCTACATACCGTATTCCAGATGTTCGAAATGTAGCTTTGGGGCTTTATGATAGAGCGACTATATTCTTAAAAAGAGTTGGTGGAATTATTGTCGCACTTTCTATTTTATTATGGTTCTTGGTAACGTTCCCTTTACCACCTGATAATCCGACAATGCCACCAATCAATTATAGTATTGCTGGACAGTTAGGACATCTAATCCATCCAATATTTGCTCCGATTGGATTTACTTGGGAAATTTGTATTGCTTTGATTCCTGCAATGGCAGCTCGTGAAGTGATTATTGCTGCATTAGGGGTGATCTATGCAATGTCTGGTGATGAAGATGCAGTTACCCAGACCTTATTATCTCAAATATCTGGACCAGATGGATGGGGGCTAGCGACAGGTATGTCCCTATTAGTTTGGTTTATCTTTGCCCCACATTGTTTAGCAACATTGGCAACTATCAGAAGAGAAACAGGGAGTTGGAAACAGCCAACCATAATGGCTATCTATCTTTTCTCGTTGGCCTACTTATTCTCTTTTATAACTTATCAAGTTGTGAGTCATTTTTAATCTAGAGCATGGTTGTTGATTCATATCAACAACCATGCTCTTGTCTAAGTAATTATTTAAATTAATTATAGGATTGTTATTTTACTAAGAATCTGTAAAACTAAAAAAGCTTAAATTTTGGTCATGACATTATGCACTGGTTAAAAACATGCCTTTCGCTGTTTTTATCATTTGCCATCCTTATCGTAGGATCGGCAGCAGCAGCTGCATCTGTACATAGTCCATGTTTAATGTCATCTCAAGATATGCAATCCATGCAAATGATGAATTCTGAAGATCATGAAAAAGCAAGTGCTATGCACATGGATTGTATGAAAGCTGAAGTAAAGATTAAGAAGCAATTACATGATCCATCATGTATGTCTAAGCAAGATTGTATTATGTCATTTTCTAAAATTGCATATACATCTACAGCACTAGGTGTTTTGCAATCTATGGTTTCTTCCCCTGTGGAACAGTCTGCTTTTTCTCCATTAAATCAAAATTTCACCTCATCTGATCCATCCAATTTATGGAAACTCCCACGCTCTAATTAATTTGATGACTAATCACCATTCATAGAGTTTTCTATGGATGTTCTGCACGTGCGCGTGTACATCATTTTAGAGCTAAAAATATGAACTTTAATAAAGAAAAACTGTCCCTAAAATGGAGATCATAATAAAAATATTAAGATAAAATTTAAAGTGGTAAAAATAGTAGTAAAAAATTAAATTTAAATATTTTTATTGTTATTAATCAATATATTGTATTTTTGATTTGACTGTCACCGCTTCCGCCAAATACTTAAATAAGCCCTTGTTTTTACAAGGGCTTATTTTTTATCATCGTGTTTACCCCTCAACCTACCCCTCATCAAACTTTGGATTGAATCGTATAATTTGGAACTTCATAGGACTGAAAAATAGATGTTCTGAATACACATCATGATGAACTTTGTTTTTTCAAACTAACTTGTAATTGTTTGGGTATGATGGAGAGAGTGGGGGTCAGGGTTGTATTTTTCAGACTTTTTATAGAGCCCCTAATTTTCCCAATCTCTATATGCAATGTGTTAGAGCAAAAAAATCAATAAACAATCTATTTGTACTCTTGTATAAAAAGTTGAAAAAATCACTCTAAGCTAACAGTGTGATGTGTGCTTAAAAAACAGGAGGGTTTAACTTGGTAAACTATACATACTCATTAGGAGTTTACCATGAGCAAGAAACA
>NZ_JAMFKZ010000068.1:0-2815 GCF_023488045.1 Acinetobacter sp. ANC5681 | reverse complement strand
GATGGTATGACAATTTTATATACTCCATAAACCCTTTAAATTAATTAGGTGGTTTATGTCGCACTTCAAGTTTTACTCTGCCATGTATTGAAATCAAATGACATCCAAATCAGCATGGATGGTAAAGGTCGATGGGTTGATAATGTGATGGTTGAACGATTATGGCGGAGCGTTAAATATGAAGAGGTGTATCTCAAAGCCTACAGCAATGTTTTGGATGCGAAGAAGCAATTAAACGCATATTTTGAATTTTATAATTTGAAACGACCTCATTCGAGTCTGGACAAAATGACTCCAGATGAGTTTTACTATGACCAGCTACCACAACAAAATAAGGTAGCTTAACTAGAGCAGAGTATCACTTATAAATAAGCTTTTAGTTGTTCAAACATGTGGGACCACCTCTATTTAAAAAAAGGAAAGAAGATGAAAATTAAGTTTTTAACAGTTTCATTGATGCTTATTCTGCCATTTTCTGTTTTTGCAGCAAATACTGTAGTAGAAAAAGCGGTCATTGAATCAAATAATACATATAAGGCGAAGTATAACTTAGAGGATATGACTGAGTTTAATCAGGCTCAAAAGGGCTTTATTGCCAAGCCAACAGGTCAAATTAAAAGTGAGAAAGGCAATGTTATCTGGGATTTTGATGCATTTAGTTTTTTACAAGATCAAGCACCAAATACCGTTAATCCCACTCTATGGCGACAAGCAAAATTAAACAACAATGTTGGGCTATTTAAAGTAACAGATCGAGTTTGGCAAATTCGTGGTTTTGATTTGGCAAATATGACCATCATTCAGGGTGATACTGGCTGGATTATTGTGGATACATTAACCTCTAAAGAAACGGCTGAAGCAGCACTTAAATTTGCTAGACAGCATTTAGGTGAGCAAAAAATTTCAGCCATTATCTTTACCCATAGCCATATCGATCATTTTGGTGGTGCATTAGGCGTTCTTTCTAGCGAAGAAATTAACGCTAGAAAAACTCCAATTATTGCGCCAAAAGGCTTTATGGAAGAAGCGACCAGTGAAAATGTGATGGCAGGTTCAGCCATGATACGTCGTGCGACTTATATGTATGGAACTTTTCTACCTAAAAATGCGGAAGGATTGGTGGATACAGGTTTAGGTAAGGCTGTTGCTGTGGGAAAAATGGGCATCCTTGAGCCTACACAACTGATCACTCAACCAGAACAGAAAATGACGGTTGATGGCTTGGATTTTGTGTTTTATAACGTGCCGGGTTCAGAAGCACCAGCAGAATTAACGTTCTCTATCCCATCATTGAAACTTTATAACGGCGCAGAAATTCTATCTCATACCATGCATAATCTTTATACCCTTCGGGGTGCTAAAGTCCGTGATGCCTTAAAATGGGTGGGCTATCTAGACCAAGCAATGCAGCATGCCAAAGCATCCGATGTATTGATTGCACAGCATCATTGGCCTGTCTGGGGCAATGACAATATTCAAGATTTTATTAAAACCCAGCGAGATGTTTATAAGTTCACGCATGATCAGACGGTGAGATATATGAACTCTGGTTTTAATGGCGCTGAAATTGCCGAAAAAATTAAGCTTCCAGCGGCACTTGATCAAAAACTATATGCTCATGGCTATTATGGAACCCTAAAACATAATGTAAAAGCAGTATACCAATATTATATGGGATGGTTCGATGCCCATCCTTCCAATTTAGATCCATTACCCCCTAAAGCTGTTGCAAAAAAATATATTGAGTTAGCAGGTGGGGAGAACAATGCATTGAAAAATGCGCGGGATGCCTACGCTCAAGCTGACTATAGATGGGCTGCCGAGATTTTAAAACATATTGTGTTGAATAACCCTCAAAACCAACAAGCAAAAGACTTATTGGCGAATACTTATCGTCAATTGGGCTATGCTGCTGAGGCTTCAACTTGGCGTAATTTCTTTTTGGTGGGCGCTCAAGAGCTACAAAATAATGTACCCCTACAAAATACTTCTGATCCGAGTGATTTATTGATTCATACACCAACTGAAAGATTTCTTGAAGCTATGGCGACAAATTTAGATGTGGAAAATTTAAAAAATGAAAACCAGTGTATCAATCTGGTTTTGTCGGATACCAAAGAGCATTTTTCATTATGGGTTGAAAACTCAGTCATGCAGTTTAAGCGTTATGATGAAAGTAAAGATTTGGCATTGGATTGCCCTACATTAACCTTAACCAAGCCCTTATATCTAAAAATGATTACAGGTCAAATAGAAGGGGTAAAAGTCCTGCTTTCTAAAGACAGTAAAGTCAAAGGTAATCCACTGAAAATTGGAAAATTCTTTGCAATGTTTAAACGTCCAGATTCAATTTTCCCGATTGTGACTCGACCAAATGGCTAAGCTCAAATAAGTAAAGTCGAAACTTAAATTAATAGATCCAAAGAAATGGGTGAAATTATCAACTTGGTTCTCCCAATCTTATAACAGGAATACAAGAAATTATTTCTTGTATTCCTCTTTAAAATTAAAAGTAAGCTATATGTATTTTAACTCTATTGATACTTTATTAAATGGTTTTTGAATTTTTATACTTTATTTTCGATGGAGATATTTTTATTAGTAGCTTGTTTAAAAAAGATTTGTTTATTTTTCTATTAATTGCTTCTAAATAATAACTTCAATATTTTTGTGGTTAAAAGGCAAGGGGGTATTATGATGTGTTTTTTATTGAAAATAAGCTTTTATATTAGGGCGAATTCAAACATGAGGTGCGACAGTTTGAAAAGTCTTATGATAATCAACAAGCTGAGCAAATTTCTCTAATGGTGTAAGC
>NZ_JAMFKZ010000067.1:0-2884 GCF_023488045.1 Acinetobacter sp. ANC5681 | reverse complement strand
ATCAAATGGCAGAAGACTTTTATCGGTTAGCTGCCTAGAATCTCCCAAGTGAAAGTCTCCTGCTAATTCAGCACACATCAACTTTCTTCAATATCAAACCACTACCGCAGTCCATGCAAAATTTTGGATTAAACATGTATCCTTCCTAGAGCTTTCTATGTTTTATTTGAATTCATTCAAGCCTACCATGTTTCCGCAAATGGAGCATAAATCAATAATTTTATGTAGACGGATTTGTTCCTAAATAGCCATTAATTTTAATTGAAATTACACGTAAAAAACTTAAGAAAAAAAGCAGTTGGATAGCCACTGATTCACAGCATATCAGCGCAAATTAAAGTGAAATTATGAGTACGATTGGCAATAAAAAACGATTGAGATACGCTTGAACATTTAACAATGAGTTGAAGGTTTTGCTAGGGCTGTAGCTATCTTAACAGCTAGTGATACCTCAGCAACATCGATATATCGCCCTATAAAATAGGGCTGATGTTATTTTTTTACAGATATGAGGATATTGTAAGTTCTCGACTTTTATTCATCGAAAATTCCATATTAAATGTTCTCATTTTTAGTAGAAATAATCACTTCGTCCAGCAGCTTTTTATTTCGCCTTAAGTGGTTCATGAGCACCTCATCCTTATAAATGGTATTAAATGGACTTTGCTTTTTGAGTGCGTGAGGTGATGGATTATCTCCAAGCAGAGGTCTTAATTCTGCATTTTCATACATTAAATGATTTAAACGTTTTTGATATTCATGACGCTTATAGTACTTAAAAATTTCAGCATTCTCTGGATGCTTCAGTACTTCTTGGCAATCATCGATTTCAGCTTCGTTTGACGCTATTTTATCTTTTATTTGCTGTTGGTCATATTCAAGAAATAGCGTGTTTAACTCTGGCAAGACTTCACGGATTGCTGCATTAACACTAGACCACTTACCTTGTTGAGCTACTTTTTTTCGAAGTAGGGCATAAAAAATTTCGAGTTTTGGATACAGGTTTTTTTCATATCGAATACGCATACCCCGAATCCCTTTGATTTTATTGCTAATTTTTGGATTCGAGATGAGATTAATATCAGCTACGTAGAGTTCATAATTTTGCATGAATTTTTTATAGATTTCAGTATTTTCCTTTGATGAGCGGCTCGTAAATTTCTGCTTAATATCGTTTAATTCCATGAGCATATCTTCAAACTGATGACCATTCAGATGGAAGCAATCATCGTCATATTTGCGATCTAAAAGTATATCCGCCACGATCAATTTTTTTTGATCAAGGTTATAACTTGATTTAAATGCCGATAATCCTTGGATCGGAAAAGCACAAAGGTAGTAGTGAAAAATTTCCTCTTCCATCTCATTTAGATCAGTAAGTGTAATAATTTTAGCCATTCTTATATTTAAATTAATTCAATTAGTTAAACAACCATTATAGTCTGTATTAAAATACCTAGCTAGCATTACTGACGATACAGATTGGTTTTAGCTACCATGCGATTCATTAGATGACTGATCATATTCATTGTTGAATATGGTTCAGGCGAATTCTTCATCGTTGCTATCGAAGGTTTAAAAATGATTGAGCATCGTTATCGTGTCAAAGAGTTAGTCAATTACCCAGAACGACCAGCAAAGGATTATGTAGATCGTGGCGGACGTAGGCGCAGAGTTTCTTATAAACCTGCCACGAAGGGTTTACTCAATATTGCGGAATCAACATTCTGGAAAATGGTTCGTCGAGGTGATTTTCCTGAGCCAACTTACTTGACTGCGAGCATGCCAACGTGGGCAGAAAGCCAAATTAATTTGTGGCTCAATTCGAAAAAAAGCTGACTAGATTAGCGCGATATCTTTACAGCCCCCAATTATTCCATTTACCCCTAAGACACTGTAATTCCTTGATTTCGAGGTCATTGGATTACGGTGTTTTTTACGCCTGACCATTTGTGGTACTTATATTATTTATATATCATTTATATATCTAATATTATATTTAATTATTAATTAACAATTGGTTAGGTGTGATCTATTACAGCAGAGTAAATTATCATGACAGAATCAACCTATGTTATGAATGACAGTCAAACACATAAAATTGAATATATACCACCAATACAAGATATTTCTACAGCTCAGAATCCACAACTGAATGTGTTGTATCGTTCTATGCAAGAAATAACACATGATCCTGATCAACATTTCCAGTTGATGGAAAGTGAATATGAATCATGTTTTAAAGCAGACGACAGCCAACACACTAGTTCATTGGTCTTGGATCACCAACTTGAGTTTAGTGAGGAATTGCAGGCTTATATTCTTCGTAGAAATCCTGAATTGGAGAAAATATTTACACGAATAAAATATGTGAACTTGATTGTTGAAAAGGGATTCGTGAGAGCTTGTCGTCCATTAGCTCAGAATAACCCATTGAAAGTGATGGGTATTCAATATGAATACGCAGATAAAGAGCTGCAGCAATTATTCAAACAGCTATTTAGACAAGGTTGTGAATCACTTGATCAATATGACTGTGAACACAATAGAATTGTACTACAGGCATTTAATGAGGTTTTAAAGCCTGTATATCATGCTGACTTTGAATTTATATATCTAAATGATCCGATTACGATAACCAATCTGGATGGTACGACCAGAATTGGTGTATTCGCTGAATTACTTGATCAATTTGTGGAGCGAACTTATTGGCTTACTCAAGAAAAAGAGTTTAAGTATCAGCAAAAGAAACGCAAGGATCGTGCTAGAAACCAATTTGAATCAGCTAAACAGTGTGTAGATTTGATGTGTGCTGAATTAGCAGGAGACTTTCACTTGGGAGATTCTAGGCAGCTAACCGATAAAAGTCTTCTGCCATTTGATT
>NZ_JAMFKZ010000066.1:0-2895 GCF_023488045.1 Acinetobacter sp. ANC5681 | reverse complement strand
ATAATTTCTGCATTATGTTACTTGACGTTTTCGTTGTACAAATAATCCCACTGGAGAGTCTCCAGTGGGTTTTTTGTCAATGATGCGATCATATATAACGCACTCGAACGTCATTTAACATCAATGCTCATTATGCGTAATCGAAGTAGAGCAGGAGGAGGGAGGACGAGCGAAGCGACGGACCGACCCGAACGATCTGTGATACTTCGATTTCATATTAATCTTAATAATACTTAATTATTTTTTTAATAAGTTAAATCTATAGATTGCAAATAAAAATTAATTCCACTAGTTTTTTATTCATTTTATTTGATTGTTTTTTTAGAATATTTTGCCCTTCTTTGCTTCTAATTAATTCCTGACATTTTTCTTGTTTATTTTTAATTTTTGTGTCTGTAATTATAGCTATAGTTATGTTGTCTTTTGTATTGAATATTACACGTGCTCTAATTTTTTCCGCATAAATTTGGTTGCTTGCTACTATTAGCAAGCCCCATAAAGTCATTTTTTTCACTAATTCACCTAGTACTCAGCATCAACAAATATAATTAATCTGCTTTTTTTACTTCTTCGATATATTTTGTTACATCTTTCGCACTTATCTCTTTTAAGTGCTTGTAAATTAAAGCATTAATTACGTCTGCTTCTTCAATTCTTTCTTTTGTTTCAATAATAAAGTCCAAAGATTTTTCTTTGATTGCTTCAACGAATTCCCCGCGAATTCTATATGTTTTTGATAAGTCTGATTTTTTCATGTGATGTCCTAACATTGTTTCATGCAACAACATTATTGTGTCACACGTTGCGGTGTTGCGTGCAATTCTGTTATATTCCTGTGAAATTGTTGCTTGTGATGTTGTGACATGGAAAAAGATTTAGCTTTTGAGATCGTAGCCAAGATTATTCATGATCGGGGAGTCGAGCTAATTGTGGGTGGTAATCCTGCTTTTGAAACTGAGCTTGTTCTTTTTTACATTGAATCAACGATGATCCAGTGGGGCTTTAAGAATCCTAAAGTTGCTGCTTACTGTGACGCTATCAAAGCCGAAAACGATAATTTCAGAGATATGGGAATTTGCTAATGGATAAGTATAAAAAACAACCAATCCCCACTGCATTATCGGGGGGAATGAAAAAATCGGCAGTTGTAACCCCCATTAATAAGATGGGGGTAAAGGTATCCGATACACGTCCACAAGACGCCGATCTCCCGTACCAACACAATCCGCTATACACAATCCCATCAAGTCATATGATCATCACAAATGATGGCGTGAAGCATATCGAATACAGAATGCCTGCTGATAACGAGATAGCAGTTATTGACTGGGTAAACTTTACAATCGGTTTAGAATCTTTAAGCGACACATTATGGCAAGAAGATGAATTTATTCTTGAATCACATAGATGTACTGCTGCTGTAGCTATTCTTGATCCGCTTCTTGAACATATCTTTGGATTTTCAACGACTTCATGTCGTAACAATGGTCTTAATTTTTATAACCAAAGTTATATTTTAGGTGAAGATTTCGGATTCGTTTGTATTGGTGGTCAACGTAATACGATCTTGATCATGATTAATGGTCGTGGCTGTAATTTTGCTAAAAGTGGTTGGGAATTAAGACTTTACAACTTCTTAGTAACCCAAGCGAAACGAGCTAGATTAACCCGTGTTGATATAGCACATGATGATTTTGAAGGTAAAAATATCAGTGTTGACTGGGGTAATATGCAAGATGGGTTGGCGGGGTTTCAACTCGGAAATCGTGCTCCTAACATCGAGCATAAAGGCAACTGGCGTAGACCAAATGGTAAAGGTCGCACTCTATGTATCGGCAGCCGAGATTCAGGTAAGTATCTGAGATTATATGAAAAAGGTCGTGCTGAGGGTGATCCTAACGACAATTGGCAACGTGCTGAGGTTGAATTTAAATCAATAGATCGTGTCTTGCCATTTGACATGCTGCTTGCACCCAGTGAATTTTTTATTGCAGCTTATCCATGTTTCCGTGATCTAGCTGATCATCTACAGCCTGAACGTATCGAAACAATTACTAAAACGGCTCAAATCAATTTTCAAACCGCTATTGAGAATCTTAAACATCAATACGGCAAATACATCAACGTCTTTAAAGACGTATTCGAACCTGAAGAACTCATCAATTTAATTTGTTGCTCTGATCCGCTTGCATTTCCCAAGCGACTCGATCATGTGCTTATAACTGCTCGGAGAATGTAATGCATACATCAACTGTAAAAATCTTAGGTGCTAAAGCTGTTGATTTTAAACCAACTGACGGCTCTGGTCGTCATTACGATCACGTACAGCTATTTTGTCAAATCCCAATGGATTTATCACAAGGTAATGCGATTGGCAATGGTTGTGAGACTTTTAACTGGCAAGACTCAGCAAATATAGCTTTGCTACGTAAATTTAAACAGTCTGATTTTCCGCTTGAGGCAAAGATCACATTTGACATGGTTACTAGTGGTAAAGGCGTTAAATACGTTGTTTGTGATGTTGAGCTTCCACAACCAGTTAAAGTTCCTTAATCATGGAACAACAAGAAGAAATTCTAGTTTGTACGGCTTGTGATGCTGAGTACCCAATGCAGCAAGCCGACGATGACAATTGGGAATATTGCCCAAAATGCGGTGAGACATTTTTATGACTGAACGTGTAGTTAAGGTTTATCCGAAGAAAGAACAGCTTGAGTATGTTGTTGAATCACTCCAAAAGTCATATGACGACTTTGACTATCATCGTATGAGCGTCTCCAGTGATCTACGTAAAGAATACGATCTATGTTTAACAAACTTATCCGGACAGATCAAATATATAAAAAGCCTTTACAAATCAAATACTTAACAATACATAATTACGTATAATGTATA
>NZ_JAMFKZ010000065.1:0-2941 GCF_023488045.1 Acinetobacter sp. ANC5681 | reverse complement strand
GTGTCTAATCAACAGGGTTTTCGGTCTCTAAGTACTTTTTAAAGGGAACATCATCGACTCAAATCTCTATTTGCAACAGTGCCGTCCAATATTCTGGTCAACAGAACTGACTCTGACATATCCCACCTTATGACCTTTCATCTTACACCCTACCAGACGCTTATTTCTGCTTATTGTAAACAATGAATGGTATATTTAAAAGTTACATGTAACGTATGGATAAATTTTATTTAAATGAGACATAAATTCTGGGGTGTTGTCAGTGTTACTTTAGGGTATACTCTATAGTTACATAAATTTAGATATTAAAAACTTCTCTCCGATAAACCCAGTACGGTTCAATGATAAGATTAACCCGTTAGGTCAGGTGGCCTAACTTAAATAAAAAAGTCTCCGACAAACCCGGTACGGTTCAAAATCATTCCAGTCTAGTATTGGCTGTAGAAAAAGATTCTTCTGTTGCCTTATTCGAATTTTTAAAGACTTTACCTCTCTCTAGTGTATCCAGTCTGGTTGCTACCCTCCTGATCTTCCTGTTTTTTGTTACTTCGGCTGATTCAGGAGCCTTGATCACAGATTACCTTACGGCTAAAACGGAGCACTCCCCTGTTTGGCAACGTTTGTTCTGGACAGCTGTGATTGCTGTTCTTTCTATTATCTTGCTGATCGTTGGTGGTTTAAGTGCCTTGCAATCTGCAGTGATCATGAGTGCCTTGCCTTTTACTTTCATTATGCTGTTATTGTGCTGGGGGTTAATCAAGGCACTACGTTTAGATGTCTTAAAAGTACAGGCCCTACAAAGTGCTAGGATCACACCACGAGCTATACAAAACCCAAGAAGCTGGCAACAGCGTCTAGGTTTAATTATGCATTACCCACATTCTAAAGCCGAAGTAACAGCCTATATTCATCAGAATGTTCATCAGGCTTTTCAGAACATAAAACATGAATTTCAGCGCCGGAATCTGGATGTTTCAATCCGTGAGGTTGATGGGGGGCTATTACTGAAAGTAGATCATCAAAATGAAATCAACTTCATCTATCAAGTCGTGGCTACTGAAACACGAGCTCCGAGTTTTATGCTCGATGACGAAAGTAGCCTCTCTCTGAAATATTACAAAGCGGAAGTTTTTCTAAAAGAAGGGGGGAAAAACTACAATGTCATGGAATGGACACAAGAAGATTTACTCCAGGACATTATTGATCAATACGAACGCCACTTGTATTTTTTAAATGTAGTCCGTAATTAAACAATCTACATAGCAGTTCAAATTAACAAGTATTAGTTTGAACTGCTATCTTTTTGATTAACAATATCTTGATTTACCAAAAAATTTAATAGTACAGCATCCGTCTTCATTCTAACCTTGAACCAATTTTCAATGCGAATTTGATCTTCACTCGATAGTGGTTCAGATGTTCTCACACTAAGTTGCAGTATTTGCTTTTGATTGGGATCAGTCGGTAAATCAATGCCTTGTCCTAGAAAAATAGAGCTTACAGTGGGATGCTGTGCACGTAGCTCTGCAAAAACATCATTTGCATTGGCAAATAAAGCATTTTTCACCCTTAATTCTTGCTGTAATTGTTTTACCTGTTCATCCTTTTGGCGCAGGGCTTCTTGTCCATTCAGATACAAATCACTCAATACCCCAGATTTTAAGGCAGTCACATCAACCTTATCATCATTGGTTTGATGCACAATAATTTTAGTTCCTTCGAGATTTGCAACAGCAAGTCTCCCTTCAATATTCTGCAACGTCGCCTGACTTAAGGGCAAACCGACTAAAGCCAACTCAATGGTCCGTGTCTTGCTATCAATTTTTGAACTGGCGACTTGTGTTTCTTTAAAGGTAAATTCTTGTGTAATGAATTTGTTGGCAGTTGATTTAAAAACTTCTTCATTAACTAATTTAGTCGCCAGATAGGCACTTGGAATTGCGGTCACCATTGCGATCATCAGCAAAGATATTTTTACACGTCTTTCTACTTTTTCGTCAGCAAAACTATGTGGCTTTAACCTTAAAATCCGGATACCGATAATAGTTGCCAAACTGATGAACACACAATTGATGGTATATAAATACAGTGCACCACCAACAAAGCTCCACTGTCCAGTTGCAATACCAAATCCAGCAGTACAGACAGGTGGCATCAATGCTGTAGCAATCGCCACCCCTGGAATAACATTTGATTTTTCTTCTCGAGTGATCCCAATGATTCCTGCCAATCCACCAAATAATGCGATGAACACATCCCAAACGGTTGGGCTAGTTCGTGATAAAAGTTCAGATTGTGCATTATCGAGGGGTGATATCGAGAAATATAGAGTGGATACGACCAAGCTGATCAGTGTTGCAATACCTAGGTTGAAGAGTGCCCGTTTTACCAGTTTAAAGTCATAAACTGCTACACCCAGCCCCACCCCCATGATCGGTCCCATAAGTGGAGAAATTAGCATTGCGCCAATAATCACAGCTGTTGAATTGATATTTAATCCGACTGATGCAATAAAAATAGCGAATATTAAAATCCAGGGAATGGCTCCTGATAGCTCAATCCCATCACGAATACGACGCTCGATTTCATCATCTTCTGCCTTATCTTCCAGCAGACTAAAGCGATGGCGTGCACGTCTTAATCTACTTGTATAATTAAAGGAGGAGTTGTGTTTATTAGAGGTGTTGGTCAATTTAACATCCTACTTTTTATCCATCTGTGGAAAGACCTTTAATCTCAGTCGATTTTTGGTCCTCGTGATTACCTTAGAGTGAGAAAATGAAACATTCCAGAAAACTAACTTTACTCAAAATTACAAAAAAAGTCTTAATATCTCCTGCAATTGATTAATTAATAAACATCTTTGTACACGACAAAAAAAGATAACTCATTGAAATAATGGCATAATACTTGTTTTCTGACGACGAATATGATGACACAT
>NZ_JAMFKZ010000064.1:0-2960 GCF_023488045.1 Acinetobacter sp. ANC5681 | reverse complement strand
ATGTGCGAGTCGTCGCCCACTTCTTGATTACGTTCTGTCAAAACTTCAACATCACTGGCAAAACACATAAACGGCTGACCATCTTCCAAACGACCAAAAACACGATTGTCTTCAAATCGATCTACCACGCCGTAACCAGTGAAGCGTTTTCCTGAATAAATTGTTCGTGACTCGCTAATGAAATCTACTTTCACGCGATCGCCTATTTTAATGAGAGACATTAATCAACTCCTTGGCTAGAGATGTGGCTTGGTATTTAAAACAAGTGGTTTTCTCAATGTAGCCAAGCTCGATTAAAGTCTTGATGTAGCGCAAAACCGTGAAGCTATTGACATCATTCACACTCTTAGCAACATCAGAAACCTGAAATGGCTTTGTTTCATTGACAGCAAATTTCAAAACACCGATCGTTCTACCAACCGCTAAAACTTGGTTTGAAACTGATTTTTGATTTGGATTCATACCGCATCTCCACTCACAATCCCTTTACCCATAACATCAATGGATGCTTGATTGAACGCTGCTACAATTAACATGCCTTTTGAAAAATAACTTTGAGCTAGGCTTTTAAGCTTTTCTGTTTGCTCAGCAGTCAAGCCTGCGCCAATTGGTTTTTGCGCTCGCTCTATCGTTTTGACTGGAATTGCCACAGGTGGCACGTAAATTTCCTGCTTTACACCCTGTAGCTGCATACGCGCCAAGCGATCTTCATACAGATTCACAAATTGACGCTGTGCTTCTTTTATATTTCCATCTAGCACAATGTGATAAATCTCATCCCAGCATTGTTTCGCCAATACTGTGATTTTGTGTTTTGAGTCTCTTGACCACTCACAAACGTGATACCAAGCCTCTGTAGATGACCATGTGCCTGAAACACACCAAGATTTAAACTCCTGCACTGTTGGCATAAACTTGGATTGACCTGATAACAGGCGAGCCATTCCACGATTGAATCCATCCTGATCCACACCAACCAGCGCTGCAGAAATCACATTTCCAACGATGTTCATCGGCATGTCGGCAAAGTGTTTTGCAAACTGTTGGGCATACATGGTTTTCAATGTAAAAATCAGTTGTTGTTCGAAAGACATAGCTTCCGCTTGGGCAATCTCACGCATGACCTACCCCCTCAATCCAGTTTGGCTTTTTTGGTGTGACATCAATCGGCTCTCCCCAATCCTGTTGCTGTCTTGGTTGTCCAAAACTTGCCCAGTAATCAGCGTTGATGTCTTTAGGATTAGTGGTGTAACCAGTGCTCTGTTGTGGCTGTTTATCTTTCTGGTACCAGTCTGCCTTAAATCCCTGATATCCCTTTTTCGCTGACCACTCAACTGCTGTTGCAACTGAGATATTTGCTTTAGCCGCTTGTTCAGTCAGGTTTTCAAGAATTGAATCTGTAAGCTCTGCTCCTTTTCGCGCCACCATCCAATCATGTGCATATTTCTCATCACAACCAAGTTCAACAAGTCGATTGATGCCAGCTTGTTTTTTAGTGATGCGTTTTACCTTAGGTTCAGACTTAACCTTAGGCGGATTCTCTGAATCGCCTATAGATGGATATACAGATGGATATTGAGGGATATGATGGATAGTGTGAACCTCGCTCACTGGTTTTTGCGCCAAGTTCACTGGTTTTGGGGAGAGGTTCACTGGTGGTTGTGAACCTAGTTCACTGGTGAGACTGGCACACTGGTGAACCTCGCTCACTGGTTTTGATTGTTTTTTAGGCGAATATTTAACGGTAGGGTTAAAGTTTTTAGCATTAACTGAATAATGATTTTGTCTACCTGCACCACCTGTTACAGATAGAATCCCACAATCTTTTAGGTAGGAAACACATTCAGCAATTGTCTTATTGCTCAAGCCTGTTTCTTTAATCAAGCGTGATGTAGGTGCATACCAGCCCGTATTGCCGTTATCATCAGCAATGTCAGCAATCACCCAAAGCAGATGCTTAGGAGTGCTATGAATTGGCAGTTCGCGGATTTCGTTAACGATCTTATTGCTCATACATCCCCCTCATCATTCAACTGAATGAATCGCCCAAACATGATGATTTTGTCTGCACGATGCAGGCTGGAAATAATCATTCCAGCATCGTAATAGCTGATCCGATGCCGTTGACTTAAAGCCTCAATAAGCTCATCCCGCGTTACCGCTGCATTAGCTTCATCACGATTGATCTTGCGCAAGTTGGCTTTTCGAACTTCTAAAAAATCATTCAGGGTCCGCAAAGCTGGTTCATACCAGGACTGAATAATTTGAGCCTGTTTAAACTCTGGTTGTTTTTGGAAGTTAGAGTTCATGAAACCTCCTTTTGAGCTGCCAATGCATTGCTCAAATGGATCTGCACATCATTCGAAATGGTTTTACATTTTGGAGAAATGTTATTTTCAATGTGCTGATCATCGCCAAAGGTGGTTAATGCTGGCAAACGGCGTTGGTTTATAAACTCTGCAACAGTCGCGCGCCGAATCAAATGATTCAACGCAAAGCTATTATTTCCATCGAGTAACACACCATTTTTCTGAACCTGGGTAACCGTCATTAAATGATCTGGTTTGTTTGCATCAATAAAAACAACCGTGTCGCCGTCTACAAAATCACTGTTGTTCGTAGCTAATTGGTTTGGTATATTTGTCATGTTCTTTGGTTCCTAAAATTAATGAACATTGCTTAAAGCTCGAATTGCAACTTCGGGCTTTTTGCTTATCTGGAATACTGAAAAAATACTTTTGAATACATTTACGTATTCACTTGAATACCCTGTATTCTTTGATTTCTTTAAAAATTCGATTGATGATTGGCCTAAATCAATTTGAAGTTTTAAATCTATGGCCTCTCTAATCCATTTAGCTCGATCACTACCTTCGATTTTTGCTAGATCATCTACGAGTTGCTTAATATCAAAAGGCACTCTGGTAGATACTGATGACATGAGCTTTTCGCTCGGCTTT
>NZ_JAMFKZ010000063.1:0-3238 GCF_023488045.1 Acinetobacter sp. ANC5681 | reverse complement strand
CCGTCGCTGGCATCTGATCCAATGTACTGAAATTTTTATCAGCGTGAAGATTGCCATTACCAGCATAGCGACATAGAACTGTTTTGCCTTTTTGGAGTGCTGCAAAAGCTTCTTGTGCATTTAAAATATTGTTCATGTTCTTATCCTTTTAATAGAGCTTTTTTGAGATATAGGTCGAGATCTGATTGTTTGAGCAACCACCCAATGTAATCAGCAGGGATGTCTTTAATCGGTGTACCTTTATGTTTTCCGTAGGGCATATGGGTCGGTATGCGAGCTTGTTCTGAAAACAAGTAGAGAGACTGAAAATCTTTAACGCCAAGTACTTTGCAGATCTGCTTTAGGAGCACAGCAGTAAGAAGTGCATCTTGTTTAGCATTATGAGCATTGCGAATAGATTCTCTTGCTTTGACAGACCCATTGGTGAACTTGTAGATCAATGCTGATAAGTTATGCGCATCATCTGGCCACACCATGCGAGATAGAGCCAAGGTGCAAATCGCTTTTACATTTACTGATTTATCAGCCAGCTTTATAGCTTGGATGTCATAATCAACATTGTGGCCAATGATGTATTGGATGCCCTCAGGCAAGCGAAAAGTTTCATAACTTGGTTTGCCAGCGATATCAGACTCAAGAATGTGATGCACAGCCATAGCGCCGTAGCTGATAGGCTGAGGACAAGAAAAGTACTCATCAAAACAAGCATCTTTATCAACAGCCAATTCACCGTTTTTAAAATTGACAGGAACATGAGCTATCTCGATTGGATAGCCGTTCATGTCATGAGTTTCAGTGTCTAAAATTATTGCGCTCATGCATGCATTTCCTGTTTTGCCAGATTGTCGATTTCTTGTTTTACTGCTTCAAATTTTGATGCTTCAATTTGCGTTAATGCATCAATACCCAAATGCTCACATACTGTTTTTACATCTAAGCCGCGCTCATCGATGAATGCTTGTAATGAGTCACGCTGAGCATCTGAGATACCATTGAATTCAGGCGGATCAATCCAAACGCCTCTCACTTTATCAAAGCTACATTTAAGCTCTTTTGTGCGCAAAACCATGACTTGGCGCATGTTTTGATAATATGTATGCTCTTTATCCAGTGATTCAGTTAGTTGATTAAAGTCGCTTGCATACATAGCTTCACCACAGCTTTGCTTGAAGTTTTCAAAATCCTCCAAAGCCTTGTTATGAGCAAGCTGCTCAGGTGTAAGCGTATTAATATGTGTTTTGGCTTGGGTAATTAAATCAGCCAAAAACGTTGGGTTGACCTTTAAATCAGGAATCCAAATTTCGCCAGTGTCACCGCCCAGTGCGCCTGAGTTTTTTGCATGATGGGTAGGGCTTGGCTTAAAGTTAATGACGCGAGCGTTTTTACCTTCACCAGTGGTGACCGTGGTCAAATAACCCATGATGTCAGCAATGCGGTATAGCTCATTGCGGTTTTTACCACCCAACTCAGGGCGATAAATAATCTGGTCGTTATTATGGTCTTCACTGGCATGGGCAATAAATACAACATCCTTGCCCAGGCTAATCAAAGTATTCACATACTGCTTAAAGGTTTGGTTTGCCAAGCCTTGAGCTTTAAGTTTTAGCGAACCATCTTGTTGCTTATTGTTTTTTGTTAGCAATAAATGAGTTTTTATGCTTTCAAGCATTGCCCCAACTGTATCGATCACAACCGTATTAAACGATGCCAAATCCTGCGGAGTTAGATCGGCGACATCTTTCCATTGCTGAACCTGAATTACAGCACCACGACGTAGCTCACCAGTACGATGTGAACCTTTGTCAAAATCAAACAAAACTGCTTTGTCAGCAGTAAAGCCAAGAGATGTTTTGCCTAAACCAGGATCAGCGTAGATATAAGTAATGATTGCGCTAACATTCAATGGTTGATCAGCGGTAATGATATTAAGAGCCATGATTACAACCCCTTATTTGAGTTTGAATTGTGGTAAGCAATACGTTGATTTGCGCTATATGGCGTGCGTTGAAAGCAGTCTTTCGCATACATTGCTTCACGTTCTTTTTTACGTTGCTTAGCAACTTCTTCTTGCAGGTTTTGAAGAATCCACGGTTTGGCCGCCAATTCATCTGCTGTGACGGGTGTACTTACACCATTTCGTTCTTTGCGAATATCTGTACACTTCGAGTCTGTTGAATAAACAACAGGGTGGGTTGTACCAAGCTGAACATGGTAACGAGTAATAGGGTACTCATTGAAAAGTGCTGTGCCTGGAATCGGTTTACGAGCAATTTCTTCTGTTGTCTTAAAGAACTCTCTGAAATTCGACATTTATGCACCCTCCACCATTTTATTTTTTTCGATGTGAGCTGTGATTACAGAAATCATATTTCTGATGTCATCAGCATTGGTGAAATCGTTATAAAAGCCGCCGTTAGACAATAAGACGCGGTCTACAGCCAGATTTGTAATGAATACGGCCTTTGTGTCGCTACCTAACGCGCCGTTGTAATCAGGAACCAACTCAAAATCAAAGCTGGTAAAAACGTGGTAACCATCAAGATTAACGATCGCTTCACCAGTAGTGTCAGATGTGATTTGAACTGATAAAACGCCGTACAAAGAATTTGTATTTGCGTATGTGTAAACAGGGTTGATTTGAATGGGCTTGGTAACCAGGGCGTAAGCACCAGTTAAGCCAACCAAGGTCGCTACTGAAAATACGCTACCGACAAGTAAAGACTTGCCTAGCGTATAACTGCGGTTGTGATTTAAAACGTTTTGTTCCATAATGAAATCCTCGTGAGAGAAGTCCTGCGTCGCCAAACAGTCAGGACTTTTTTATTTTTACCTTAAAAATTCCAGCAGCCATTGCTAGTGAAGTCCAAAACTTCCCAGTTCGTGCGCGTATTTCCTGTTTTAATAACTTTGTTGTGATCCTTGATCGCTTGATCTTTCGCAAACGTCGAGCTCGTTTTACTGGTGTGAACTACTGTTGTATGTCCAGATTTTTTATTACGTAGTTTGAACATATTCATAAATACTTCCTCATTTGAGTAATAAGCCCTGTTTGATGTGAGAGTCGGCTGGGCTTTTTGCTGTGTATGAGGTAAATATTAGGTAAACCTAATTAATTAGTCAATAGGTATTCCTAATTTATTTTAGGATTACCTAATTTTTATGTTTTAATAGACAAAAGAAAACCCACACTGGGTGGGTTGGTTCATGCAAAAAACTTTTTATACATATGCAAATGACT
>NZ_JAMFKZ010000062.1:0-3883 GCF_023488045.1 Acinetobacter sp. ANC5681 | reverse complement strand
GGGAATGAAAAGGCTGACACCGATTAAAGTAATAAAGGCAATCACGGCAGAAAACTCAAAACCAGATTTCCAACCAAATTGCTGACCAAGCCAAGTTGCAATAGGAACCCCAATCACATTTGCAAGGGTGAGTCCCATCATGACTTGTGCAATCGCAGTTGCTCTACGTTGTTTTCCTGCCAATTCGGCTGCAACTAATGCGGCTACACCAAAATAAGCACCATGAGGAAAGCCTGCAATAAAACGCGATATCAGCATAGCTTCAGATGTTGTTGCGAAGGCAGTGGCGGCATTGGCTAAACCATAAAATAACATCAAGCTGAGTAATAGCGTTTTACGCGGTACTTTAGCTCCTAAAATTGCAATAATCGGTGCGCCAACCATAACACCAAGCGCATAGGCGCTAATGAAATAGCCTGCATGTGGAACACTGACATTTAAATCAGTAGCGATTTCTTGAATCAACCCCATAGCAACAAATTCAGTCGTTCCAATACAGAAACTACCAACTGCTAAGGAGAAAATCACTAGAAAAAGAGAGAAATTAGGTTGAGGAGATAAATTTAACAACTGTTTTAATCAGAACATAGAGAGATCTAAATTATAACCATCAAGATACTTTAGATCTTAAGCTTATCGTATTGATTGTGCATATTTATCAGATTTCGTAGAGCCTTTTGGCTATACCTTGGCAATTCATAGAAGTAAAAAGATGGCTGATTACAGAGAACTACTTAAAACTAATTTTTCGACGAATCTGTATTTTATTCCAGCTTATAGGCCTGAGTTAAATCGAATCGAGATGGTATGGAAGCAAATGAAATATGATTGGCGAGATTTTCAAGTCATGACAGCTGATAAAATAGAGCAATGAGTGGAGAAAGTATCAAAACAATTCGGAAAAGAATACATGTTTACTTTTTGATGACAACCTATAATCAGTAAATCAATAAAAGAAGAATGGGTATTGAGCATGTATTTGGCAGCCTGAAAACCTTCAAGATCCCTTGCCGAACGTTATCGAAATAGAGGCAAAAGACTCGGTTTGAGATTCAATTTAATTGCTGGAATCTATAACTTGGAGCTGAGTAAAAGATGATTTATGAAATAAGTCTATTATAAAAAAGTTTTAATTATTTATGTCAAATCATAAAAGTAGAAATAGTCGCAACTACTTCTACTTTAATTAGAGGATGTATCAGGCTTAATGAGGTGGTAGCAACATAATAACTGCTTGATTCAGTAACAATACGATATCTTCTAAAATATCCGTATGATTAAATTCTTCATCAAATGTTAAGCTTTCACCATCTGCAATTTGTTTCAGTTGTGCTTGGAAAGATTGAGAAATACAGATATTTTCCCCATTTGCCCAAAAGTCTAATAATTGATCTTGTTGTCTATAGAGCAATCTTGATGCAGGTTCTAGAATAAGTTGATAGCCGCCATTGATAACTTCAAGTAAATCATCTACCACAATTTCTTCTGGCTCAGGAATACTATTGGGATATTTAGACTCACTCATGTATGCCATGATCGCAGCATCAAATTCTGGTGCTTGAGTGAGATAATCAAGTAATTGAGTCTTGAGATAAGAAAATTCGGAATTATTTATCTCTCCAATAGCATTTGTTTTTATGCGAGTAATATCCACGAGAGGATTTGTTAAGACTGAGTTTTTTGCGAATTGTTCACTGAGTCGATCTGTCATTTCAGCTAAATTTGGCATACGGAAGCCAAATGAGAAAGTTAAACAATCATCCTCGGCAACGCCATAATGAGCAAGACCAGGTGGTACATATAATAGATCGCCAGGTGCAAGTACCTCATCAAAATTTACACTCATTTGAGAAAGGAGTTTTAATGGTTGATCTGCAACAAACTCTGTTGATTCATCACACATTTGACCGAGTTGCCAACGGCGATGACCATGCCCTTGTACAAGGAATACATCATAGAAATCGAAGTGCTTACCAACAGAGCCACCTTTAGGTGCATAAGAGACCATGATGTCATCGCGGCGCCATTGAGGAATAAATGGAAATTTTTTCCAGAGCTCAGCAATATCAAAAGAATAATGGTCCACCGCTTGAACCAGGATAGTCCAAAGATTCGGTAACTTTTGGAAATCGCCTTTAGTGAGTGGTGATGATTTTACATGCCATTCATTTGGATTTTTATTTTTTTGACGAATCAAGCGAGCACTGACATCTTCTTCTAGCGCTAGTTCCTTGACATCTTCGGGTTCTAATAAACCCATAATTTCAGGCATTGCATTGCGAACTAACAATGGTTTTTTTTGCCAATATTCATTCAAGAATTGTTCTGCGGTAATACCGCCGAGTACCGCTAAGGATTCAGACATGTCAAAGAGACCAGCAACTTAAAAATTATGGTGTATTCTCTATTGAGTTGAATATCGGTGCAAGTCTTGTGATGATTGTAAGTAAATCTATAAGAAATTCGGTTTAAAAGCTTCAGAAAGTATTTAATCTTGATCAATTAGAAGTGGACTCGTTCACAGCCTTTCAAAAAAACAGTATGCTTAAGATGCAGAAAGGAGCATACATGTATCAAGTACTGGCAAGAAAATACCGTCCTCGTAATTTCAATGAGTTAGTTGGGCAAAACCATGTTTCTCGTGCTTTAACCAGCGCATTAGAACGTGGGCGTTTGCATCATGCTTATTTGTTTACAGGAACGCGCGGTGTCGGGAAAACCACGATTGCCCGTATTTTAGCCAAGTGTTTGAACTGCGAGACAGGGGTCACTTCAACGCCGTGTGAAGTTTGTGCAACTTGTAAGGCGGTCAATGAAGGTCGTTTTATTGATTTAATTGAAATCGATGCGGCATCACGGACCAAGGTTGAAGATACCCGCGAGTTACTCGACAATGTGCCTTATGCGCCGACGCAGGGTCGCTTCAAGGTCTATCTGATCGATGAAGTGCATATGCTTTCAACGCATTCATTTAATGCCTTGCTCAAAACTCTGGAAGAACCACCAGAGCATGTGAAGTTCCTCTTTGCAACGACAGATCCACAGAAATTGCCGATCACCGTCATCTCGCGCTGTTTGCAATTTACGTTACGTCCTTTGGCTGTTGATGAAATTACGGAACATTTGACAGCAATTTTAAATAAAGAGCATATCGAAGCCGATCAAGATGCGATTTGGCAAATTGCAGAATCTGCACAAGGTTCATTACGTGATGCCTTGTCTTTAACAGACCAAGCAATTGCTTATGGTCAAGGTGCAGTCCATCATCAAGATGTTAAAGATATGCTCGGTTTGATTGACCGAACCATTATTTATGACCTGATTCTTGCTATTCATCACAATCAGCAAGCACGGGTAAGTCAGCTCCTTCTACAATTTAGACAGCAAGCTTTAGATGTGTCCTTGGTTTTAGACCAATTGGTTTCTACCTTGCATGAATTGGCGTTGTTGCAATATTTACCTGATCTTGCACTGAAATATAGTGAAGAAATTAACCAGAAGATTCTACAATTGTCGAAACTCATTTCTGCCCAAGATTTGCAGTTGTATTATCAAATTGCCTGTAAAGGTCGAGCTGAGTTGCAACTTGCGGTGACGCAAGAGCAAGGCTTTGAAATGACGGTGTTGCGTTTACTGGCGTTTAGACCGTTGAATTTGAATGAAGTTATCGTAACTGCAACACCTGTTACGCAAATTACAGCGCCTGAAGCGCATCAGCCTGTACAGGATTCAAGTACAGAAAATCAGTTTGCATTTCAGCAAGAAGCGGTTAGCGTTGAACCTGAACCTGAACCTGAACCTGAACCTGAACCTGAACCTGAACCTGAACCTGAACCTGAACCTGAACCTGAACCTGAACCTGAACCTGAACCTGAACCTGAAC
>NZ_JAMFKZ010000061.1:0-3966 GCF_023488045.1 Acinetobacter sp. ANC5681 | reverse complement strand
TCTGACTGTCAGTAAATTTAGATGTTTTCATGCAGAATCTCCTGCTCGTATCTTAAGAGAAAATTCTACTTTTAGATCCTATTATTTTTAGGGGGGATTACCGTCTAAATCAAGAAAAAGGTGGATGCCCTACAGGTCAAGCAGAAGTAACAACAGCAGGTAATCTGCCTGCTAAATACCTTATTCATGCGGTTGGACCACGATGGTTAGATGGCGAACACAATGAGCCACAATTGCTTTGTGATGCTTATAGTAATGCACTAGATCTCTTGCGAAAGTAAAAACCACCTCAATCTAAGTTTCATGAGATATCAGAACTTAAATCGTTTTTCAGATTCTGAATTTAAACGCTTGGTTGGCGTACCTCGACCAGTTTTTACCGAAATGGTAGATGTTTTAGAAAAAGCAGAATCACTCAAAAAGAAATCAGGTCGTCCTCATACTTTAGCTATAGAGGATCAGTTGTTATTAACGCTCAATTACTTACGTAACTACAGTACTCAACTGGAATTGGCGGCACACTACCATATCGCTGAAAGTAATGTGAATCGAACCATTAAAAAGGTTGAAGATGCATTGATGAAATCAAGATGTTTTACTCTGCCAAAACGAAGCATTACCACAGCAGACGAACACTTTAACTGGGTCATTATCGATGCGACAGAATGTTCAATAGAACGCCCGAAAAAAAAATCAGAGTAAGTTCTACAGTGGTAAAAAGAAGAAACATACGCTAAAAGCACAAGTGATCTATCATCCGAAGAGCAAACAAATCATAGGGCTAGATATATCGAATGGCAGTCAGCATGACATTAAACTGGCAAGAAAAACGGTTAAGAAATTCAAACATTGTGAATATGTTATGACCGATTTAGGGTACTACGGATTAGAGCAAGATGGCTTTAAATTATTGATGCCAATAAAGAAAAAGAAGAATATACCCTTATTTGATGTTGAGAAAAAGTACAATAAAATGATTGGAAAAATACGAGTTGTGATCGAACACATCAATAGTCAATTGAAGACATTTAGAATATTAAGTGAACGCTATCGAAATAGACGGAAAAGATTCGGTTTACGCATTAACTTAATCGCTGCACTGGTAAACCGGATAAATTTTCAATAATGACTTTCGCAAGAGATCTACTATTCAAAGCTAATGAAATTCATGCACTCACTGTTTCTTTTCCATGTATTAGTACAGGTGTTTATGGTTTTCCACCTCAAAAGGCTGCTGAAATTGCGATTGGCACCATACTCTCTATGTTGCCTCAATATGATCATGTTGCAGAAGTATTTTTTATCTGCCGAGAGGATGAAAATTATTTAATTTATAAGAATATTTTATCGAATATCGATGATCCAAATATTCAGATTCTGATTTCTTAGTTTAAATTATCGAAAGCTCGTATAAGAATTCAGCCACAATTTTGGCTAACAATTCATGTTCTTCTTGTGATTCAACAATATCGACCATCAAATCATCTAAACCTGTTTGTTCCTGAATGGTAACACCTTGAATTTCTAGATAAGTCAGCATTACAGCTAAACCAGTTCTTTTATTACCATCAACAAAAGCATGACCTTTTGAGATAGCAATACCAAACCATGCTGCGATCTCAAAAATGTCGCTTACATTGCTGTAATACATCTGCTGATCTATACGGCTTAATACGCTTTCTAGCTTTTCAATATGACAGCCTGTTCGCCCCACGCCAGTTTGTAATAGGATCTCATCATGTACAGCGATCACGAATGTTGAGCTAATCAAACTCATTTATAAGCAAGCTCTTGAAGTTCTGCTTTATGCTGCTTAATAACTCGTTTAGCACTGTGCATCACAACACGTTTTGTTGCTTCATCATTGCTAAATTGAATTGGTAATACTTGACCTGAAACCTTTTGGCGATTTGAAACTTGATCAAGGCTATAGTCTTTTAAACGCTTTCTCATCTTCATACCCCTATTAAAAGAGAATTTCATTTTAGCCTAAATTAAACAATTAAGTACGATAGTGAGGATCTTTTCTTGGAATAGCATTTTCTGAATCTATATCAAAGAAATCATAAATTTTAGTGGCTGTTACTGTGTTAAATAATTTTTTGTCCATATACACGATTGCTTTTCCTTTATTTGCGTCGAAAATTACCCTACCCCTTGGAATCTGTTCATATTCATAATGACGTAGTTCTGCGTATACACTTTGCATATTTTTCCAATAATCGACATGTGTATATGGACTATCAATTAAGCCTATTGAATCTGCATCATTTAAATTGAATGGATGAGCTATGCCGATAACTTGCTTTTGCAAAAACCAAAAAATTCCTATTTTCATTTTTCATCAACTGATTAATTTCCCTAAAATTAACATAATACACCTTATACGAAATGCTTTTGTTATTCACCAATTAAAATGTCTATGCGATAAACCATTTAAAATGTCCTGTTTTTAACCATAAGAGTCAAGCACAGGATTTAAATTTCTTTGTTCAATAACAGCTTTCTGAGCTTTACGGCTCGGCATACTTTTCTTGAGACGGGAACGTTTATTCTGTTTTTCCAACTCTTCGTGTTGCTGTTGAATATGAGCTAGGACTGCGCCTAACCGTTTATTCTCAACCACTTCATTTTGCTGCAGTCCAGCCAGTTTATTGAAGACGCTA
The DNA here is from genome assembly GCF_023488045.1 of Acinetobacter sp. ANC5681. NCBI lineage: Bacteria > Pseudomonadati > Pseudomonadota > Gammaproteobacteria > Moraxellales > Moraxellaceae > Acinetobacter > Acinetobacter sp. ANC5681. Next base: position 1,300 of record NZ_JAMFKZ010000061.1, on the reverse strand, counting down.
TAGTTGATCTTCCGTCCTTCATGCATGATGGCCACAGTGCCATCTGGATACTCCAGAAATGAAATGTATTGCCCAACCAGCTTATGATTCAGTACTGTTGGCTCAAGCATATAAATACATTTGTCATAGGTGATGGTCAGATTCTTAGTGACCTTACGTGGTTCCTGCCAGGTGAAAATATCCTCCAGTTCAAGATCAGATTCGGTTAAAGGGCGATGCAAGTTCTTGGAATTTCTCGCACACTTGGCGAACTTCTGATTGAAATGCTCAATAAAGCAGGGCAGCCATGCATTGGCTTCGGCAATCGAGCAGATGCCTTTCAGGCGCATCTCCTTGATCAGACGATCCTGAAGTGTTCTATTGGCACGTTCTACGCGACCTTTGGCCTGCGGTGAGTTGGCGAAGATAATATCAATGTTTAACTCGTTGAGAATCCGGCCAAATTGCGTGATCTGGCTATCTTGGCTGGATTTCTGGTTCACTCTGAATACTGAATGTTTGTCGCTATAAAAGGCCAGCGGCTTGCCGTATTGCTCAATGTAGGCTCGGGTTGAAAGCATATAGTCAAAGGTCGTTTCAGCCTCACAAAAGCGCAGATGCAACAGTTTTCCAGTCGCGTCATCGATATAAACCAGCAAACAGCATTTGGCCGATCGTCCTTCAAACCAGTCATGATAAGAGCCATCGATCTGGATCAGTTCACCAAAGCAATCCCGGTTATATCGAGGCTGATATGGACGTTTCAGACGCTTGGATCGCGGAATCCAGAGCTCATTGGCAGTCATCCAGCGACGAATCGTTTCCACAGGAATATTCAGCCCAAACATGCTGCTGAGCTTCTCATGCGCCAAGGTGGGCCCAAAGCCAAGCAAATGTTCAGAAATAAGGGAAAGGCATTCAGACTTTATGGCTTCATCATGGCGATGATGGCCAGGTTGACCACGACTGGCATGCGCCAGACCTGAAACACCATCTTGCTTGAGCTTGTGCAATAACCGGGTAATTTGACGGGTTGAAAGATTCAGAATTTCAGCAGCACGGACTTGTGTAATACGTTGATCTCGAACATCTTGCAGCACTGCAATACGTTGTATTTCCTTGTCAGACATAGTGATCAGCATCTCGATTCATATCCAGTCCATGATGTTGATGCGCATCATAGACCAGACATTTTTATTGGTGAGAATACAGACACTTTAAATGGTTTCTAACAGCTTTTGTAAGCCCAAAGTAGAAATGTCCGGTTTCTCCAAAGTAAAAATGTCCGCTTTTAGAATACGCACTTTTGCGATTTTCTTAG
>NZ_JAMFKZ010000007.1:0-119893 GCF_023488045.1 Acinetobacter sp. ANC5681 | reverse complement strand
ATCGCAGCAGTTAAAGTTGTTTTACCATGGTCAACGTGACCAATTGTACCCACGTTTACGTGTGGTTTATTACGTTCAAACTTAGCCTTAGCCATTTGATTTTCCTCGTTTACGTCGACACCAGTTTAGAGAAAAACAACCCTGAAAAACTTTCTTTATCGACATTCGCCTAAAAAACTAGACACCCAATACTTGAAAAGCAGACTATAATAGCCTGCTTCTTTAAAAATTTTGTAGAAATCCTACTAAGCTGTATATCTGGAGCTCTTATCGAGATTTGAACTCGAGACCTCTCCCTTACCAAGGGAGTGCTCTACCACTGAGCTATAAGAGCGACATCTTCGATGGAGCGGGAGACGAGGATCGAACTCGCGACATGCAGCTTGGAAGGCTGCCACTCTACCAACTGAGTTACTCCCGCATGTTGGTACTTACCACTTCAATCGAAGTTAGATGGTGGTGAGAGAAGGATTCGAACCTTCGAAACTTTCGTAGCAGAGTTACAGTCTGCCCCCTTTGGCCGCTCGGGAATCTCACCATATCACACTTACACAGTGCTGTTCTTTACGCTATACTACCACACTTTAAGATGGTGCCGGCACACGGATTCGAACTGTGGACCTACTGATTACAAGTCAGTTGCTCTACCAACTGAGCTATGCCGGCTCTTTCTTAGCGTTTCGTACGTTTCGTATCGGAACGGTGTGCAGTTTAGCAAAACTCTGAATCGATGCAAGTGGTTTTTTCAAAAAAACCGTTAAAAACTCATAAAATCAATCCGTTTGACGATAATTCAACCGCTTTGATCACTGCGCGAGCTTTTATTTGGGTTTCATTCCACTCTGATTCAGGATTTGAGTCTGCAACTAAGCCTGCCCCTGCCTGTACATAGACCTTTTTATCACGAATCACACAGGTACGAATCGCAATCGACATGTCCATTTCACCATGCCAGCCTAAATAACCTACAGCACCACCAAATACACCACGTTTAACTGGCTCTACTTCATCAATAATTTCCATAGCGCGGATTTTTGGTGCGCCTGAAAGGGTTCCAGCAGGAAAGGTTGCTTTAAACACATCTAAAGCATCCACGTCATCACGTACTTCACCCTGCACATTAGACACGATATGCATGACGTGAGAATAACGCTCAATCACCATACGATCAGTCACTTGCACTTTACCAATTTTAGAAACGCGACCAACATCATTGCGACCCAAATCGATTAGCATGAGATGTTCTGCAATCTCTTTTTCATCTGCAAGTAAATCTTGTTCCAAGGCAAGATCTTCTTCCTTAGTTTTACCACGTGGTCGTGTTCCAGCCAAAGGACGTACTGTTGCAATACCATTTTCTAAGCGTGAAAGAATTTCTGGCGAAGAACCCACGATATGAAATGGCTTTTGATCTGTGAGCGTTTGTCCTTGCACTAGAAATAAATACGGCGATGGATTGAGATGGCGCAATGCACGATAAACTTGTATAGCCTCACCATCAAAGTCAGACACCATACGTTGACCAGGCACGACCTGCATCACATCGCCTGCACGGATATACTCTTTTACTTTCTCAACGGTTTCTAAAAACTTTTCTTTACCTGTAATGGATTCGAAATGTGGCGCAGTATGAGGTTTCGCTTGTAAGCTGACAGGCGTAGCGAGCAACTGCTCAAGTTGATCCAGCTTCTGCTGAGCCTTCTTATAGGCATCAGGCTGACTCGAATCTGCGTGATGAATTAAAAACAAAGTGTCCTTTAAATTATCAAACACAATCACGGTTTGAGACAACATTAACCAAAGATCTGGCAACGTCACAGGATCAGCCGTGGGAACGTTTTTAAGTTTTGGTTCGATATAACGTACCGCGTCGTACCCCAAATACCCAACCAAGCCACCAGTAAAACTTGGTAACTCAGGCAATTCAACTTGGGTTGGCACCTTAAATTGACTTTGAAAATCACGGATATACTGAAATGGATCAGCGCAGTCTTGCTGGCGAAGCGAGCCATCAGCTTGCTGAATGGTCAATACACCTGCATTACAGGAAAAAACAATCGACTCCCCCAAACCAATCATTGAATAGCGCGCCCAATTCTCACCCCCTTCAACAGACTCAAAGAGATAAGCTTGTTTTTGTTCTTTAAAACGTGCAAAAACAGAAAGTGGGGTTTCTGTATCGGCTAAACGTTGGCGATACACAGGAATGGTGTTATAGCCTGCTGATTTTAATTGCTCAAATTGTACTAAGGTCGTCATGAATCTTCTCTATGGTTTTAATTTCTGTGCGTTTTTTCTGTAGTGCCTTCTCAAGCCCGCCATCGAAAAACCATAACAAACTTCATGCTTGTCTCCTGACTAAATCATCTTCTATCAATTCTGCCAAACTATCGACCACTTGCTGTGGCTGACAGTCATAGATACTTTCCCCATGATTATAGCCATAGCTGACCACAATACAATCAATACCTGCACGTCTGGCGGCTTCCACGTCATTACTCGAATCACCAATCATCAAAGCTTGTGACGCTGTAATATTTTGTTGCTGGATACAGTGTAGTAAAGGCAAAGGGTGAGGTTTACGTTCAGCTAAACTATCACCACCAACCACCATCTTAAAATATGGGCTTAACTGCAAAATATCGAGGATACCTTGCGCTAAATGCTCTGGTTTGTTAGTTACGCAAGCCATCGTAATATTATGCTGTTGGCAGTAATCCAAAAATGGTAAAACACCTTCATATACTTTGGTGTTTACACATAATTCTTGTTCATAAACCTCAACAAAAGTATCAAGCAATTGCTTCTGCTGCTGGGCATCAATCTGCCCAAACAAATGCTCCAAGACAGTCTCACATAGTTTAGCCGCACCCTTGCCTACCCAAGCTCGAATCTGCACCTCTGTTACCAATGGTAATGCCAGTTTTTCCAAACTTAGATTCATTGCTCGATATAAATCAGCCGCCGAGTCCACAAGCGTCCCATCCAGATCAAATAAAATTAAACTTCGTTGTTGTAACTGAGCAACAGACATAGATTTCGACTCAAGAAATAAAAAGGCACGCCCATATGAGCATGCCTTGATTGTAAAAGCTTAATATAATTATTTAAAGAATAACCAAGCAATCACAGCTAAAATGATGAGTACAACAATTGAAATTAAACCAATCGATGCATTTTTTTGCTGTTCAATTTCTTGTTGAACACGAGAAATAGGTTCTTCAATCGGGATCGGCTGCTGCTCAGCAGCAGCCTGAACATCAATACCTTCAGGAATTGGTGCCGGTTTTGGAATTCCCACTTGTTGTGGCATACCATCTCGATTAATCGAAGTTTCCGCAGCTCGCTCTGCAAGCGTTGGCATGCCCGTATCGTGCTTCGTTGCTGTTACTGGCTCAACTTCAATTTCTGGTAGCTCTGTAAGTGTTGGCACAATTGCCAAAACTGAAAACACAAAACTCGCGAATTGTAAAATATCGCCATCATTTAAAGCAGTTTCTTGTTCAACACGGGTATCATTAATAAACGTACCATTTGAAGAATTTAAATCTTGCACCCATAGCTGCTCTCCTTTGAGTAGCAGCGCTGCGTGACGGCGTGAAATATCCGCAGATTGTAATAAAATATCTGCATCCTGATGTCGCCCCACCAACATATCACGCTCAATACTAATCTCTTGCCCTGTAAATTCACCTGTAATGGCTTGTAATTTCCAAGTCATAGATGTTTATCCTTATCATAATTTCTTTCAATCATAACATTGTGACATAAGCGCTTCTGTGCATCTACTGTGAAGACGCAGGACGAATCGTCGTGGTTGTCACTGTATGTTTACTGCGTTCAGTTGCTTTGGCTGGAAGCTGCACCGTTTTTCGTTGTATTTGAGGCTCAACTACAACGACAGGCTTTGTGATAACCACAGCCTCTTTTTGTGTTGTTGTTGGAACTTTTTGGTATGGTGAGCTACTTACCGCAGGTTGTGGGCGATAAATATCCGCAACATTTTCAGGTAATTTTGCAAAATTACCATTTTTATCCATAGACAATTGGAGACTGTATAGCTGGTTATAACGTTGTTGAGATATACGTTGCACATCCTCAGCATCACCCACTATGGTTGGATGGATAAATACAAGTAAATTACGTTTTTCATTGCCACGACTATCTGAACGGAACAAACGACCAAGATAAGGAATATCCCCAAGAACAGGCAAACTTTGACGACTAACATCAGTCTGATCGGTAACCAAGCCACCTAACACGACTGTTTGTCCATGATCTGCGAGGACTGAAGTTTTAATCGCTCGTTTACTTGTCACCAAGTCAGCAGCCTGACCCTTACTATTTTCAACGTTTGAAACTTCTTGCTCCACTTCAAGTCGAACAGAACCGCCTTCACCGATATGAGGGATCACCTTTAAAGTAACACCCACATCTTTACGCTCAACAGTTGTGTAAGGATTCACCGTACTGTTTCCAGTCGTCGCAACTGAACCTGTTACAAATGGAACATTCTGCCCTACGACAATATACGCTTCTTCATTATCCATAGTCACGATGGATGGTGTAGACAATAAATTTGATTTTTTATTTTCTTTTAGCGCTTGGATGAGAGCACCATATAATTTACGAGAGCCATTCGCACCTTCTTTGTAGTCACCCAAAATAATGGATGAACCTGTACCGAGTGCGGAACCAGCACCTGCTGCCCCACCTGTTAGATAGCCTGCTGCGAGCTTAGAAATACTAGAGCCGACATTCGAAAAGTTAATTAATCCAACACCGCTATTGAGATCACCTAATGCCCATTGCACACCAAGTTGATCAGCATCACTACCTACAATTTCAATAATGGCAGCCTCAATCAAGACTTGCTGACGTCGAGTATCTAACTGCTGAATGGCTGCCTCAATTTCACGCATCAATTGCGGATCAGCTTTAACAACCAAAGCATTTTGAGTGCTATCTGCAATAATACTCACACCAGCACTATTAAAGCTTGTAACACCACTATTTTGGCTATTATTACTGCTATTGTTAAGATTAATTGACGGCGTGGAAATTGAAGAAGTTGAAGTTCCCGCCGATGAACCCGAATTTTGATTATTTGAAACTAGATTGCTAATTGAGTTCGATTTACTAGCACTAGAATTTGATGAGGACGAAACTGACTGTCCTGTGACTAAACCTTGTAGAATTTCAGCTAAGTTCTTGGCACTCGCATATTTTAAACGGAATACTTTCAAACCACCCAAGCGATCTGCCGATGGAACATCGAGCATTTCAATCATCTGGCGTAAACGTTTGCGTGAATCAGGATCACCCTTAACTAAAATACGATTGGTTCGATTATCTGCAATAATTCGCACACGCGAACCAATAAAATCTTTCGAGGCACCTGTTGCACTCATGGTTTCGAGCAAACCAATAACTTCTTCAGCCTGACTTGATTGCAAACTGATCGCTTCAATATCATTTTGCCCTGTACCATCCAAATTACGGATAATATTTTCAAGTTGATAAATATTCGTCGCACGATCTGAAACGATTAAAGCATTGGTGCCAGCCACAGCAGCCAAATGTGCAAATTGCGGCATCAATGGTCGTAACGCAGGAATCAAATCATTTGGGTTCGTGTTTTGCAACCAAATGACACGAGTAACAATTTGATCCCCACCTGCACGACTTCGAGCATCGTAAGGAATTCCTGAGTTTTTAGCATTGCTATCAGGAACCAACTTGACCGTATTACCTGATGGAAGTGCAACCACACCATTAACATTCAACACGCCTAAAAATAGGTCATAGACCTCATCTTTATTGAGAGGTTTATTGGAAATAACTGTAACGTTCCCGCGCACACGAGGATCAACAGCAAAGTTCTTACCCGTAATATCAGCAACTTCATTAATAAATGCCGTTAAATCCGCATCACGCAGATTAATCTTCCATGTTTGTGCTTGCACATTGGTACTGATGGTCGCAACCAAAGGCGCGGCAGCAAGTAGTGCCCAAAGTGGACGTTGATGATTCAAGAAAGCCATAACCTGCACTTATTCCTAACTAATGTGATGACGTGTTATCACTAAAAACTTTGTTGTATGGTCATCACTTGATCACCACGTTTTATTTCTATTTTGGCATGTCCTTCACGACGTACTTGCTCTAATAATTGCACTTCGCTAAGACCCTGCCCGACTGTCTGACCGTTGATCGATAGAATACGATCACCAGACCGCAAACCCAAGGTATTTTTTAAATTCGTTGGTGTTCGATCTGAGATTTCGTAACCGTCTGAACCACCACTCACTCCCATATTTTTTAAATACTGCTCACGATTTTCCTGCATTTGTTGGATCGCTTGTCCCAGCGCAGATTGTGATGAGTTTTGAGCAGGCGCAGATGTTTGAGGTGTTGCAGCTTGAGGGTTTAATACAGGGGCAATTGGCTGGTATAAACCATTATCTAAACCCTTAAATTTAACTTCTCGTGTTGCACCATTATCCTGCTTTAGAATGACATGGTCCCAATACACTTCCGCTAGTTGATAGGAAGTTGAACCGATGGTTTCACCAACACGATAACGTTCAGCAGTATCGTTTAACTTAATAACCGCCGATGACAAATAGCTTGGATAACCCAACAATACGCCCTGCAACTCCACATTGACATTATCTTGTGCTGTCGTGGTAGCAGGTTCATTAAATAGTGCAAAAGAACTAATATTAGGAACTTGCGCCTGTTGTGAACCCAATGCAACACGATCAAACTGCATCGGCTGAGGTGGAGCCACAACCAACCAGAATAAAGAAGCTAACTTCCAACACAACCATAAAATGAGTAAAGCCAGAATAAAAGCACTTGTTTTATCGAATTGCTGCCAACGAAACTGCTGTAGTTTTTGTGCTATTGTTTTCATTAAAAACCACCTTGCAACAATGGTTGGCGAGAACTAATGACGTAAGTGTCGAGTCCCGCCTTACCTTGATAAGATGGTACATTTAATAACATCCGCTGTGTTAATTGAACATCGAGCATAAGATTCGGGTCTAAACTTAGATTCGCCATTTTCTGACTTTGCTGATCCCGAACATCTATTTGCAATTGCCCATTTTCATCTTTCATTTCCGCAGTCAATGAAGGCATATTCATACGATCTTGGCGTTGACCAAAGGTATAATTCAATTCACCACCACCCCAGTGCAATTTACCTTCAGTTGCAGTAAAACCTTTTTCTTTTTGATAATTAAACTGTACATCTTTAAGTTGAATTGAATTCTCAGGCCACTGCCAATTGGCAAAATACTTTAAAGTCTCAGGTGCAATTTCACCTTGCAAATCTTTGATCAAAATCTTTTGACCTAAACCGTAACCAAAAATACCATTAAATTGGGTATTCCCGCTGTGAATATCGAGATTTGCGCCAAGACGCAACATTAATAAATCTAAAGGACGTGTTTTCCAATGTACAGAACCACGTAACTGACCTTTTTGCCAATCCGCTTGTCCCTGCCAAATATTGCCGCTAACATTATGTAAGATTTGATTATCTTTAGAAAATTTCGCAATTAACCATGTTGCTGGAATTTGTAAAATAATAAAAATTAAAAATGCAAAAATGGCGAAAACCCACCACTTCCATTGTTTGGTATTTTTCTTCATTCCACCCTTACCAAATGCACAAATTATCATCCTTTTAGAGACACTCGCCCCTGAATGACATTATGCATACTTTTTCAACATCGCCAATTCTCTCATATAAAAAAACCAAGCTTTTTAAGCTTGGCTTTAATGAAGCATAGAATCATCGTATGACAGAACGATGACGAGTAAAACTTGCTTAGATTAGAAAATCTTCAAGTTTTGCGCCTTTCTCTAATTCAGCAACTAACCAACGTGGCTGTTTACCACGACCAGTCCAAGTTTCTTCTGTATTATTTTTATTACGGTAGCGTGGTTCTACTGCTTTGCGCGTTGTCTTCTTACGCTTTTGCTCACCTAACTCTAATAACTCTTCAACACTAAAACCAACTGCTTCAGCTATTGCAATAATTTCATTATAAGCATCTTCAATTGCTTGATCTTTTTTGCTTGCGATTAAAGCTTCCGCTTCTACCTGTAACCGTTTTAAGTCTTCTACAGATAAATCACTAATATCTGGTTTCATTAGAACCACTCCAACTCAAAAGAAATATATCACTCAAAATAAAAAAGAATTCAAAAATTCTATTTCCATAGTAATTTATATACAATTAAATAATCAATATTAAATTAGTCAACTTAATCACAATATAACCATAAATCATCTTATATTTACAATAAAACAAAAAAACTTAAGTGCATTTGATTAAATCAATTGTATTAAATTTTTTTAAAATGATGAAATAATTTTTAGAACCTGATGAATATTAATTTTACCTTAATTTTTGATGCTTTCTATAGGTTGAATTTCATATAACAAATCTAGACTATCTATGAATTAATTCACAAAATAAAAAGATAAGTTATATGAGATTAACGCACTCAAAATAAATATAGACATAATAGTCTTTATAAAATTATTTTAATGCAAGATTATTTCCAACACTTTGTTCAATAGCAATAATATTTTGTTTAATCAATTCAGGAATAGCTAGTTTATTGGAGGTTACTTTATCAACACAAACCATCACTGCCTCTCCTGTTGCAACGATTTGGTTTTGTGTTTCACTCCATAAACTATAATGCATTCGAAAAGCACTATTTCTGAGCTCCTCAATACGTGCACCAATATGCAGCACATCAGGATAAAATACTGGCTTTAAATATTTACATTGACTAGAGGCTACCACCGTCACTATATCTTGATCAAATATATTTAATGCCATTAAATAAGCAATTCGTGCACTCTCAATATAGCGATAATACTGCACATTATTTACATGCCCAAAAGCATCCATATCACCCCAAGCAATTGTTTGTCGATGTACAACAGGATAGACAGACAGGTCTTTCATATCTCACTCATATCTTAAAGTTTAAAAAATTAACATCATTTTCAAAGATTAAATTCAACTGCCTGATCAAATCCAGATTATCTCCAAGCGTTGATTTAATCCGCAAATAGCTCATTAATATATTATCAGGATATAAAGTTAATAACTGCTCAGCTTCTTCTAAACGTTGAGTTGCAACATAAATATGCCATTTTGCAAAGGTCAACATTGGAACACTCGTGTAACGCTGTTCTAGCTGAATAATACGTTGCTCAACATAGCTATAATCGGGAATTTGCTTCAGTAGTTGCTGTTGGAACCAAAGATAAAAAACCTCTGGATCGAAATTTTCCTGCAATAAATGCAATGCAAGATCCTCATGCTGCAATCCCATTTCTGGCATACGTGCCAATAATTTTAACCACAAAACCTTACTACTATATGGTCGTGCTTGAATTTCATTCTCTAGAGCAATATACCGCTGTTGCAGTGCAGCTAAGTCATCCACAGATGCTTGATCAAACTGTATGAGTAATTGTTGCAACCAGAGATCTCGATGTTCTGCACTTAATAAACCATGCTGAATTGATTGTAAAAACAACCAAGGCTGTTGTAAGGCAAGTTTGCCCCACAAAACAGTAATGCGTTGTTGATAAGCAGTTTCAATCTCAGCCAACCAAGGTGAAAGTTGATGCTGTGCAAGGAATTCTAGATGGGTTAATGCTTTTTCTGTTTCATGTTGTTCTAAGAAAATATCTATCCGCTGTAGTTCTGCCAGCTCAAAGGCCATCGGTGCTGATTTCTCTAGTTTCTGCAAAGCGAGTTGATAGTCACCATTTTTATAATCAAATTGTGCATCAACAATATTACTCAGCAATCCTGATTGAGCAAAAACACGCTCAATAAATCCCTGCTGTTCTTTTGCCGCATCAAGCAGCCAGACTATACCGAGCTGCTCATATGGATGTAGATCTTTAAATTGTAAAATATTTTCTTTCTTACGCTGTTCTCGCGCAAAATATCTGCGACTCACAAACCATAACAACTGTGCGAATAAACTAATCACAATAAAAAGTGCGATTAAGCCCCATAAACTGCTTTGGAACTGCCAATCGCGCCAGTAAATATAAACATAGCCATTACCGTAGCCATAGCTCAGCATGGCAAACATAGCAAAAAATAATAGGCTTACAAGTAAATAAATGAACACCAGTTGTTTCATAATTACATTACCCCAGTAAACCAAGGGTCGTTAATTTAGGTGTCGGAATAACTGAAAGATTTAACAGCTTTTCTAATTTTTGCTTGATCATTTGACTGTTTTGATCAGGTAAAATTAAGAATAATCGAATTACCTCTTGAACGGATTTGCGATACTCAGATGCTTGTCCTTGATGTAAGGCTTGTGAAGCAAGAAGTAAACGTAACTGAGCTTCTTTTAAAATGAGATGGCGATTGATTAAATCAGGCTGTGTACGCTGCACCTTTTCAAATTTGAACCAAGACCACCATGAAGAGGCTTCAGCTTTTTGCATTTTAATAGTTGGGTTATGCACTTCTTGTAAAAGCTTTTGATCCAATTGCTGCAATAAAGTATCAATCTGTTGCTGCTGTTGGGTTTGCATAAGCACATAATGTTGAATAGCTTGTTTATCCTGTTCGATCGCTTTCATCAAACTATGCTGTAAAGCAGGAGAAACCGTATATTGGACAATATGCTGCTGTACTTGATTTAATTGATCAATCGCATAAATGAACTGTTGTTGATCTATTGCGAATTGAACTAACTGTAATTGCTGTTTGATTAATATAACAGGAGCTACACCCGTGACCATACTGGGTAAGCTCGAAGCTTCTGAAGGGTCAGATAAATGAGCATCTTGTAATTGTCGCTGCACAGCGACAAATTGATCATTCAGCAAAGAATAACGTTGCTGCTGCTGTGTAAGCTGTTGCTGGAGTTGAGGAACGATCTGAGAATATTGTGCTACGTCATAACTAAGTTTGGCTAACCACAATAAACTTAGTAATAAAATCAGGTAAACAATCTTTCTCATATACGTCCTTGCCAAGCACCGATACGTTGAATAATCTCTGATATAGATAAATTATCAAGCTGAATAATGTTAATCTCTTGATGTGTTTGCAACCGTGCATTTTTGAGTAGCTGTGCTAAACGCTCACCTAGCGCCAAATATATCCATTTCGCATCTATATTATTTTGACCACAAAGCTGCTGCCAATTATTCCAACTCGCTTCACTACTAATCAACACCATAACAGGTTGACTTGGCATTATTTTTTTTAAAATTTTTGGAAAAAGCGTAACACTTTGAATTGGGCATTGGCGACGATAAAGAACAAAATTAAGAATCTCGACACCTTGCTGTTGCAACTGCTGCATCATAAACTGCCGTCCCCCAAGACCACGCCAAAAAGCAACTTTATCCAAATGTACTTGTTGATTTAATATTGGAAGCTCTAGCATACCTTCCGAATTTTCAACCTCAGGGATGTGACTGTCTATATCAAATTTTGCGAGTGCTTGGGCAGTTGCTTGACCCACTGCGATCCATTGCACATGCTTAATTTGATCTAAGGATATCTTTTGTTGTTGTAAATATTGCATACCAACATCAACAGCGGTCGGGCTGACAACAACAATAACTTGCACCTGCTCAAGTTGCTGATACAGTTCACGTAAATGCCCCGAAAAAGGTTCAGCTACAAGTTCCAACAATGGCAGATTGAGAACCTGATGACCCACTTCCAACAATGCTTGCGTTAAGTTCACAGCACGATCTTCAGGGCGCGTATTAATAAAAAGCATTAATAAAGCGCTTTTAACAATTCACCCGCACCTTGCTCCAATAAGCATTGTGCAAGTTGTTCACCTAATTGTTCAGCATCTTCTAAAGTTCCAACCAATTGTTGTTTTAGTAAGATTTTTCCATCAACACTTCCCACACGACCTTCTATGCTGAGCTGATCATTGGCTAAAGTTGCATATCCTGCGATTGGAACTTGACAACCACCTTCTAGATAGGCATTAAACGCACGTTCTGCACGCACACAAATTGAGGTTTCTTCATGCTGTAATGGTTGAATGATTTTTAATAATTCTACATCATCTGCACGACACTCTAAGCCCAATGCACCCTGACCAACAGCAGGTAAACTTAAAACAGGCGCTAAACAATGACGAATTCGATCTGCCAAACCTAAACGCTTTAATCCTGCACTGGCTAAAATGATCGCATCATATAAACCATCATCAAGTTTTGATAAACGCGTCCCCACATTGCCACGTAAGTCAATAATCTCTAAATCAGGACGTATTTGTAAAATCTGGCATTTGCGACGCAAACTAGATGTACCTACTTTGGCACCTTGAGGTAACTCATCAAAACTTTGGTAATGATTCGAAACAAAGGCATCAAGTGGGTCTTCTCGCTCACAAGTCACAGCGAGCGTTAAACCTTCGGGTAAGTGCATTGGCACGTCTTTCATTGAATGGACCGCCAAATCAGCGCGACCCTCTAACAAAGCAGCTTCCAGTTCTTTAACGAATAATCCTTTACCACCAATTTTTGCCAAAGGTGTATCTAGAATTTTATCACCCTGCGTCACAAACTTAAGCAACTCAACCGTTAAATCTGGATAAAGCGCATTTAAACGGGAGCGAATATGCTCCGCCTGCCAAAGTGCTAGAGGGCTTTGTCGAGTCGCAATTTTTAAGGTCTTCATAAATTCAAGTTAAGCATGGATCAAAACAATTGTTTCAAACTTAACTTGCTCACCTAAAATTGCAAGCAAAAACTGATTTTTCATCTGACTTAAGCTCAATATTTTATAATTGATGCATACATTCTCTTAAGCTTGGTAAATGACGGCGACTTACAGATAAGCGTTCATCCAGCTCACGTAATCTAACCTGATACTGACCCGCCGCAATCAGTTCCAACCGTTCTAAATAATCAAGAGAAACTAAAGCATTACGATGAATTCGAATAAAACGATCTGAAAACTCAGATTCTAGATCTTTTAAAGTTTCATCAATTAATACACTGCCATTCCGATGACGCACAGTGACATATTTCTGATCTGCTAGAAAATAGTAAATATTCTCTATTGGAATTAGTTCGACCCCGCGATAAGTTTTCGCAGCAATTTGATGGCGTTGAGTTTTAGTATCGTACATATCGTCTTGTTGTTGTAAACCAGTCATTTGTGCTTGTGTAAGTTGCGTCAGACTATTGAACACCTGTTGTAAATCTTGTTGTGCAATAGGCTTGAGCAAATATCCTTGTGCTTGAAACTTAAACGCTTCCAATGCGTGTTGATCATATGCCGTACAAAAAATAATAGCTGGACGAGGGCTAAGATGACTGATCTGCTCAGCGCACTCCAATCCGTTCATTCCAGGCATTTGAATATCTAATAGAACAACATCGGGCGAATCATTTTCAATATGGTTTAACACATCCTGCCCATGATGCGCCGTCGCAATCACCTCATGACCCATTTGGGTCACTAAACGTGACAAACGCTCTACTGCGAGAGGTTCATCATCAGCAATCAGAACTTTCATCCTCTCCTCCTTGTCACCGTTAACTTCATCCGTCATTTTTTATGGTTAACTTAACTTATTATTTTACTCGATAGTGATAACTTACCACCGTGGTATATAACGATACTCCCCCATAAACCTGAAACTTCACTGTCTGTCCGTAGTAGGCTTTTAGACGTTGCTTCACATTGTCTATTGCAATACCATTCCCTTGTCTCGATTTTATTGTATCGTGAGAATAAGGGTTAGTAATGACTATACTGACTTGATTTTGCAATATTTCAACCAATACGCTAATGGTTGAGGGCTGTAAAACTTTTTCTACCCCATGAAAAATACTATTCTCTAGCAAAGGTTGCAATGTTAATAATGGAATCGTGACTCGTTTTAATTCTAAAGACGTCGCCTGTATATTCCATTCTACCTTTAAACGCTCTCCTAAACGTAATTTTTCAATACTTAAGTATTGCTGACACAAGTCAATTTCTTCAGCCAAACTCACCAATTTCAATTCTTGAAAACTGGCGCGGAATAATCGTGACAAGTTAATCAACATGTTTTCTGCTTTGTCAGGATCAATTGAAATCAAACTCACGACGCTATTTAAACTATTAAATAAGAAGTGAGGATGAATACGTGCTTGCATGGCTTGAATCCGCGCATTCAGCTCACTATATTGCTGATTCATCCATTGCTCTCGCATATAGAGATAACGCAAACAGAAAGCACCAAGCAAGATGCCATACCCCAAATGCAGACTTACACCTTGAAATAAGATATCTTCAGAAAAATTATTTGTTGATGAACCCCAATATTGAATTATATTAATGACACACGTGGTAAGTAAAACAATAAGTTGAAGAAAAATAAAACCTAAAATTAACGCCATTTTCTGACTAAATTTAGCAAAAAACTCTTGAAAATAGTCAACAAAAGCAGAAAACGATAAAATTATCCAGTTAATAAACAGCATGTATTGAAAAACTCGGATACTTTCCACTGCTTGCCAAGAACGAGCTTCTGCAAGTGCAAGCACCATTGCCAAAACATTACTTGCTACAATTAATTCCAATAAGTGTTGCCATTGCCCAATTTTCGTAAAAAAATAGGACCCTGCTGGACTCATTTGACGTGTTTTCGATAACTTCTTGCGTCGAATTTCAGCAACTACGTTTGGATTTGCTATACTCTTTTTTATTTTACTGAGCCGCCATGACCACATCTTCTCAATCCTCTTCTTCAGCAAGCCCTAATCAAACCTCTGGAATGTGGGGCGGTCGCTTCTCTGAAGCAACAGATGCATTTGTTGCAGAATTTACCGCATCTGTTCAATTTGACCAACGTTTTTATAAACAAGATATTGCAGGTTCGATTGCACATGCAACCATGCTTGCTAAAGTTGGTGTACTGACCGAGGCTGAGCGTGATGATATTATCCAAGGTTTAAATACAATCAAAGCTGAAATCGAAGCAGGTAATTTCGAATGGCGTATTGATTTAGAAGACGTACACATGAACATTGAGTCTCGCTTGACTCAACGTATCGGCATCACAGGTAAAAAATTGCATACAGGTCGTAGCCGTAATGACCAAGTTGCAACTGACATCCGTTTATATTTACGCGATGAAATTGATGACATTTTAGGTCTATTACTACGCTTACAAAAAGGCCTACTCAGTCTGGCAAGCAAAAATACCAATACGATTATGCCTGGTTTTACTCATTTACAAACAGCTCAGCCAGTAACATTTGGTCATCACCTATTGGCTTGGTTTGAGATGTTGGTTCGCGATACTGAACGCCTTCAAGATTGTCGCAAGCGAGTTAATCGCATGCCACTCGGTTCAGCAGCCTTAGCCGGAACAACCTACCCGATTGATCGCGCATATACAGCCGAATTATTGGGTTTCGAAGCTGTTTCTGAAAATTCGCTTGATGCTGTTTCTGATCGTGACTTTGCCATTGAATTTAACGCTGCTGCATCATTGATCATGATGCATTTATCACGTATGTCTGAAGAACTGATTTTATGGACTTCGGCTCAATTCAAGTTCGTCAACATTCCAGATCGTTTCTGCACAGGCTCTTCAATTATGCCGCAGAAGAAAAACCCAGATGTTCCTGAGTTAGTACGTGGTAAATCAGGTCGCGTGTTTGGTGATTTGATTAGTTTATTAACACTAATGAAAGGTCAACCATTGGCATATAACAAAGACAACCAAGAAGATAAAGAGCCTTTGTTTGATGCAATTGATACCGTTCGTGGTTGCTTAATGGCCTTTGCAGATATGGTGCCTGCACTCGTTCCAAACATTGAAATTATGCGTGAAGCAGCGCTTCGTGGTTTCTCTACAGCAACTGACCTTGCTGATTATCTTGTGAAGAAAGGTGTTGCTTTCCGTGATGCACACGAAATTGTAGGTAAAGCAGTTGCGCTTGGTGTGGCTGAAGAAAAAGATTTATCTGAATTGACATTAGAACAGCTTCAACAATTCTCTGATCTGATTGAAGCAGATGTATTTGACAAAGCTTTGACTTTAGAAGCTTCTGTAAATGCGCGTGATCATATCGGCGGGACATCGCCAAAACAAGTTGAAGCAGCCATTACTCGTGCACACACTCGCCTAGAACAGTTATACGCTTAAGGATAAATCATGACGAGACAAGTATTTTGCCGCAAATATAAACAAGAGCTTGAAGGTTTAGACTTTGCACCATTCCCAGGTGCAAAAGGTCAAGAATTCTTTGAGACGGTTTCAAAACAGGCTTGGCAAGAATGGTTAAAACACCAAACCACGCTCATTAACGAAAAACGCCTCAATGTATTTGAACCCGATGCGAAGAAGTTTCTTGAAGAGCAACGCGAGAAGTTCTTCAACAATGACGAAAGTGTTGAAAAAGCAGAAGGTTGGACGGAACAAAAGTAAATCGTTTCAACTAACACCACTGAATAAAAGAGAGCTAAATATAGCTCTCTTTTTACGTGACATTTACATAAGTAATAAAGGTTTACAGAGTATACACAGTTGTCTACATGACAGATTAACACTCTCCGCTTATATTGAATACCAGAAGCAAAAAGAGATAGTTCGATATCTCAAGTAACACATAATATTTCTCTCCCAGACTTTCCCCCGAAGTCTGGGATTTTTTTATTTGTATGATATCAATTTATATAAAAATCATATTCACGGTTATATTAGGTCAATCAATTGCCCAGCAACGTTATTCAAATTACGCTAACCCCACAATAAAAAATGCCTTAGGATTTTGAGAAATTATTGGATGACTACTCTTAAAATTCACCTAATGATTACTTCATTTCCGATGACTTTATGCAACGTATGGCAATAAAAAAAGCTGCTCATTATGTAGCAGCTTTGAATCTTTATTTGGTGATTATTTTTGATTCACTTTTTGTTCAATTTCTTCAATACTGGTATGACGTACATCCATACCTTTTGCCATATAAATAACTTGCTCTGAAATATTACGGGCATGATCGCCAATTCGCTCAAGCGAACGCAATACCCACATCACATTAATCACACGAGTAATATGGCGTGGGTCTTCAATCATGTAGGTCATCAAAGTTCGTGTTGCAGACTGATATTCACGATCAATATCCACGTCTGCCATCACCACTTTTAAAGCCTGATCAACATCTAAACGCGCGAAAGCATCCAAAGCATCATGAATCATAACACGCACTTGGTTACCAATATGGCGTGTTTCCATATAACCGCGTGGAGACTCACCTTCTTCACATAAATTTTGCGCAATACGAGCAATTTTTGAAGCTTCGTCACCAATCCGCTCTAAATCTGTATTTGCTTTGCTCATCGCAATGACCATACGCAAATCAATTGCAGCAGGATGACGGCGGGCGAGAATCAAGGTCAAACCTTCATCAATATCACGCTCATATTGATTAACAACATTATCTTTAAATTGAACATCAATCGCCAAATTTTCATCTGTGTCTAATAAAGCATGAATTGCATTTGCAACCTGCTGCTCTACTAAGCCACCCATGGTCATAAATTTGGTATGTACATCTTGTAAGTCTTCATTAAATTGTGAAGAAATATGGTGACTTAACACAGGATTACTTGGACTCACAGTATGCCTCCACTAGACACATGGAAAAATGATTGGTGATTAAAACACAGCAATGATGAAACTTTTATGACAATAACATAGCTGAGCCAAAAGTCGATTGCTGCGAATTGATAAAACAAAAATCTAAAAATCTGTTAGTCTAAATACCTAGCTTGACGGAGCGCAGTTAATTAACTGCTGAGATTATCTTAATCGCAAGATTTAAAGATGAGTACCGTTGAACCTGATCAGGTTAACACCTGCGTAGGAATCAAGCCCAACAAAAGCCTCGCCTTTATTTATCAAAGAGATAAATGCGCTATCGTTTTTGCTCGTGCTTGATTCGTTAATGTAATACATAAGGATCATGCCATGAACCAATTAACGAATCTTCCCTCTGCTGATATTTCTGCTCAACATGAGCAAGATGCTAAAGATTTAACCCGTATTTTACCTGCTTCACGCAAGGTTTATGTTGAAGGTTCTCGCCCCGATATCCAAGTTCCATTTCGCGAAATTAGCTTGACAGAAACGCCGACAGGTTTAGGGGGTGAATATAATCCTCCTGTTATGGTTTATGACACATCGGGTGTTTATACCGATCCTGATGTCCAAATTGATTTAAATCAAGGTCTACCTTCTGTCCGCCAAACTTGGATTGAAGAACGTGATGATACCGATGTACTCTCAAGTTTAAGTTCTGATTTTGGTCAGGCTCGCTTAAAAGATATTCGTACTGCTGACATTCGTTTTGCTCATATTCAAAACCCTCGTCGAGCTAAGGCAGGGAAAAATGTTACGCAAATGCATTATGCGAAACAGGGCATTATTACGCCTGAAATGGAATATATTGCAATTCGTGAAAATCAACGCCAAGGTGACGGCGTAGACATGCGTCAGCATGCAGGACAAAACTTTGGTGCTCAGAATTTAAGAGAAATTACACCTGAATTCGTGCGTCAAGAAGTTGCCGCAGGTCGTGCAATTATTCCTGCCAACATTAATCATCCTGAAATTGAACCAATGATCATTGGTCGCAACTTTTTAGTAAAAATTAATGCCAATATTGGGAACTCCGCTCTAGGTTCATCGATTGATGAAGAAGTTGCTAAAATGACATGGGCAACGCGTTGGGGCGCCGACACGATCATGGACCTATCGACAGGGAAAAACATCCATGAGACCCGTGAATGGATTATCCGCAACTCACCTGTTCCAATCGGCACAGTACCAATCTATCAGGCTCTGGAAAAAGTCGATGGTGTAGCCGAAGACCTCACATGGGAAATCTTTAAGGACACGTTGATTGAGCAAGCTGAACAAGGCGTCGATTATTTCACTATTCACGCAGGTGTGTTATTACGCTATGTGCCTATGACCGCAAATCGTCTCACCGGTATTGTGTCTCGTGGCGGTTCAATTATGGCGCAATGGTGTCTTGCGCATCATCAAGAAAACTTCTTGTATACGCATTTCGATGAAATCTGTGAAATCATGAAAGCCTATGACGTTTCATTTAGCTTAGGTGATGGTTTACGTCCAGGCTGTATTCAAGATGCAAATGATGAGGCTCAATTCAGTGAGCTTAAAACCTTAGGTGAATTGACACACCGTGCTTGGGAACATGATGTTCAGGTGATGATTGAAGGTCCCGGTCATGTGCCTATGCATATGATTAAAGAAAATATGGATCTACAACTTGAAGTATGTAAAGAAGCACCTTTCTACACACTTGGTCCACTCACCACTGATATCGCACCGGGTTATGATCATATTACCTCTGCAATTGGTGCTGCAATGATCGGCTGGTACGGTACTGCAATGCTCTGTTATGTCACACCGAAAGAGCACTTAGGTTTACCAAACAAAAAAGACGTCAAAGACGGCATTATCACTTATAAAATTGCAGCACATGCAGCAGACTTAGCCAAAGGTCATCCGGGTGCTCAAGTTCGTGATAATGCATTGTCGAAAGCACGTTTCGAATTCCGATGGGATGACCAGTTCAACCTCAGCTTAGACCCTGATACAGCACGCAGCATGCACGATGAGACTTTACCCAAAGAAGCACACAAATCTGCACATTTCTGTTCTATGTGCGGACCAAAATTTTGCTCGATGAAAATCACGCAGAATGTGCGAGATTATGCACAAAATCAGCACAATGCCAAGCAATCAAATGATGCTGAAAAGGATGTTGAAGCAGGTCTCAATGCAATGAAAACCGCTTATCAGGAACATGGTCTAAAATTGTACCACAAGCTGTAAATCGACTAAAAAAAGATTTGCCCACGAATCAATCTCGGTTAGGATGAGATATGTACAATCTCATCCTGATTGAAGATGAATATTCTTGACCACGCCAGCTATTCAGCATCCGACGTTACGATAGAATCTCGGGAGTTTTTATTCCGAGGATTCATTCAAGTTGAGAAAGTGAATCTTACGCACCGACTATTTCATCGATCTGAATATTCACCAATTATTCAGCGTGAACTTATACATCGTCCAGAAGCTGCTGGCGTTTTACTTTATAACAATCAGCAACAACGTTTCGCACTTATTGAACAATTCCGAGTTGGTGCATTAAATGACTCCGAGTCAGCATGGCAACTTGAGATCATTGCGGGTGTACTGGATGGAAATGAATCTCCAGAAACCTGTATTCGTCGTGAAAGTCTAGAAGAATCAGGCTGCGAAATTAATGAATTGCAGCATTTATTCAGTTTTTATCCTTCTGCTGGTGCATGCGCTGAGTTTTTTCATTTATATGCTGCAGAAGTTGATTTACCAAGCAGTGGTGGCATCTTTGGCGTTCCAGATGAAGGAGAAGATATTCAACTCCATTTGTTTGATTACGCTGAAATCACCATGTTATTCAAAAATAATCGCTTGAAGAATGCCCCTGTCATCATGGCATTACAATGGCTTAGTCAACATATACAACGACAATAAATCTGAAAGGGGATAAGACGGTGACTTTTCAAGTCTCAAAATTATCACAAAAAGATTTTGTGATAATACAAATTACTGATACTCATTTATTGGAGTATCCGCATTTAGAGTTTGTCGGGATGCACCCTGAACAAAGCTTTCATGCAGTAATTGACTTGATGCGCCAACAACATCCGCAGATCGATATGATTGTGCATACTGGAGATTTAGCACAAAACCCAACAACTGTGACTTATGATCGCTATCTTAAGCATATGCAGAGTATAGGTATTCCCTTTTTTCAGACGCCTGGCAATCATGATGATGTATCTCACTTCCCTTTTCATGGAGCAGATCCGCATCAACCTACTGTCGTAGAAATTGGCGATTGGAGCATTATCTTACTCAATAGTGCACAGCCAACAAGAATTGATGGCAAAATTGCAGAGGCTGGCCTTGAACAATTAACAGAATTATTAAAAAAACATCATGATCGTCATATTATGATTGCCTGCCATCACCATCCTTTTGCGATGGAATCTGCTTGGATTGATCAACATAAACTAAAGAACTCATCTGATTTACTCGAAACCATTCAACCTTTTTCAAATATCAAAGCCATCATCTGTGGTCATGTCCACCAAGATTCTATTAACACATGGCAAGATATTCAATTTTTATCAACGCCATCAACCTGCATACAATTCAAACCTAAAAGTGATAAGTTCGCACTTGATGAAGAACATCCGGGTTACCGCTTTATTAAACTCAAAGCAAACGGAGAAATCGAAACTCAGGTCTATCGTTTATCAACTTCACAGCGAATGAATAGCTCTGAAGTCTTGGGATATGACTAAACTTTTGATTACAAATTACATTCTCGTTTTCTCACAAAATCTGGACGGGAATGACTACCATCTTGCTGAAAAACTCTATATGATGTCGACCCTTGATGGGAAAAACCATCTTAGGTTTCTATAAAAACACTTGCATATCACCATATTTTTTGCGTATAGATAGTACGTGTAAGATGAGGAATGCCCTATATGGCGAATGACAACCAAAATCAAGTCTTGGACGAACAGACAGAAGTGATCGACGATCAAAAATCGGCTGTGAAACGCGTACGTAAAACCAAACCAAAAGCTTCAGAAGGTGGTACAACTGCCAGCTTATTTGGAATTGCACCTTATCAGCCGAAGAAAAATGAAGAATATATGTCTGAAGGACAGCTTGAGCATTTCCGCCAAATTTTAAATGCATGGAAAGCTGAGTTAATGTCTGAAGTTGATCGTACATTGAACACAATGCAAGATGAGTCAACTGCTCTTCCTGACGTCAACGACAGAGCAACGCAAGAAGAAGAATTTGCGATTGAATTACGTACACGTGACCGTGAGCGCAAACTCATTCGTAAAATCGAACAATCACTTGAAACAATTCAAAACGAAGATTACGGTTTCTGTGAAACCTGTGGTATCGAAATTGGCTTACGCCGTTTAGAAGCACGTCCAACAGCGACTTTATGTATCGATTGCAAGACTTTGGCTGAAATCAAAGAAAAGCAAAATAACGGTTAATAATCCCTCCCAACCTCCCTTTGAAAAGGGAGGAATACTACGAATTGAAAGATTTATGATATTCGAGTATTTCCCCTCCTTTATAGGAGGGACTGGAGAAGGATTGAAATACACAACCATAAAATCTTTATGCCTTACATCGGACGATTTGCCCCCTCTCCAACTGGCCCATTGCATTTTGGCTCCCTACTCACCGCAGTCGCAAGTTACTGTGATGCCAAAGCCAACCACGGCAAATGGCTAGTTCGAATTGAAGATACCGATATTCCTCGTATCTATCCCAATAGTGAAAACCATATCCGATCTTGTATTGATGCCTTTGAATTTGAACCCGATGCAGAAATTATTTGCCAAAAAGATCGTTTAGAGATTTATGAACAGGTGCTTGAACAGCTTAAACAAATTCAGGCGGTTTATGCCTGTCAATGTACACGTAAAATGCTGGGTTCCAATCATATCTATACAGGTACTTGTCGTGACCTCCATCTTGATTTCAGCCAGCAGGCGATTCGTCTTAAGGTCGCTGATCAGCTCATTTGTTTTAATGATCGTTTACAAGGCAAACAATGCTCAAACTTGCAACATGATCTCGGCGATTTTGTCCTAAAACGTCGAGATGACATTATTAGCTACCAATTGGCTGTCGTGGTCGATGATTATTTACAGGGGATTACCCATGTGGTTCGTGGTGCAGATTTACTGGATAATACCACTCGCCAAATCTGGCTCGGTTCGCTGCTAAACTATCCGACTTTGAGTTATATGCACCTCCCGCTTGCCATGAATGATCAGGGACAAAAACTGTCAAAGCAGAATATGGCGCGAGCATTAGACACTTCTAAAGCTCCAGAACTGCTACAGCAGGCGATTTTAGCGCTAGGTCAGCCTGATATTGAACTTGACCAGCCCCGAATCATGCTCAAACAAGCGGTGCAACAATGGAATATTGCTTTAATTCCAAAAGGCATTCATTTGGCTGGAATATACCTATAGGCAATAAAAAAGCCCTAGGCATGGCAAAGGGCTTCTGTAAAACTTTTAGGCTTGATTGACTAGAAGTTTGATTCTTCTTTCACAGGATTTAACTCTTGCGTTGATGCATCAATTTTCAAAATCAAACTGATCATGGCTGCACACATCATCAACGATGTACCACCATAACTAATAAACGGCAAAGTCAAACCTTTAGTCGGCATTAAGCCCATATTCATGCCAGCATTTACCAAAATTTGCATCAGAAAAATAATACTAATGCCATATGCTAAATAACCTGCGCGTAAGTAGTTATGTTGCAGAGCACGATGTGCTATTCGAATACAGCACGCTAACATCGTAAAGGACAATACCATCACCAAGGTGACGCCAACAAAGCCAAATTCTTCGCCAAGAACCGCTAACATAAAGTCTGTATGCGCCTCTGGAAGATAGGAAAGCTTTTGTACGCTGTGTCCTAAACCCGTTCCAATCCATTCTCCACGTCCAAATGCCATCAACGCATTTGATAACTGATAACCGACACCTAATGGGTCAGCCCAAGGATTCGTAAAGGAAATTAAACGCTGGAAACGGAATGGTTCAAATAAAATAAGTGCCGTAATCCCTGCAAGGATTGCTCCTAACATAATTAGGAATTGTGTTGCTGGTGCACCTGCCAAGAAAAACACACCAACCATCATGAGGACAATAACAACCGTTGCACCGAGATCGGGCTCTGCAACAATAAATCCAACTGTCAAAGCCATGACGCCACTTAGTCGCAATAAGCCTTTCCAATGCGTTCGAACTTCTTTAGCACGGCGAACAACATAGTCAGCGGTAAAAATTGCCATTACGATTTTCGCAATTTCCGTCGGTTGTAAAGTAAAACCACCGAGCTTAATCCAACGATGTGAACCGTTTACTTCCGAACCAACGACCAACACTGCCAATAGTAGTACCATCGTCACAAGCCATAATGGAAAAGCATTTTTAAACCATAAGTTCAAGGAAACTCTATAGGTTAAGAATGCCACCACAGCAGCAACAACAATCGAAATTCCATGACGAATTAAGAAATAAAATGGATTCTCATGAATATATTCGGCATATGGCATCGATGCGGATGCCACCATGACCGAACCGAAACACAGCAAAGAAATGACGCAAAAAATGAGAATATTACGTGCTGTCATTTCCGCAGGAAGCTTGGGCAACCGACTCAATAATTGTGAA
Source organism: Acinetobacter sp. ANC5681 (assembly GCF_023488045.1). NCBI lineage: Bacteria > Pseudomonadati > Pseudomonadota > Gammaproteobacteria > Moraxellales > Moraxellaceae > Acinetobacter > Acinetobacter sp. ANC5681. The sequence continues at coordinate 95,521 of NZ_JAMFKZ010000007.1, read as the reverse complement.
ATCTTTTGTACCGTATTTTGGGCTAAATCAGCCATAGATCAGTTCCTAATTTTTATTTTCATTCAGGGCATTTACACATGCCACGAATTGATGTCCACGATCATTATAACTTTTAAACATATCAAAGCTTGCACAAGCTGGTGATAGTAAAACGACATCTTCAGCCTGAGTATATTTCTGTGCGAGAGCTACAGCTTCCGATAAACTCGTTGCGTGTTGGATTACAGTGGTACCTTGAATAGCTTGTTCAATCACAGCTGCATCTTCACCAATCAGAATCGCTGATTTTACATATTTTTGAATCGCATCTCGTAATGGTTTGAAATCCTGACCTTTACCTTGTCCCCCTAGAATTAATGCTAGTTTGCCATGTTTCACTTCAATAGCAGCACCTAAACCATCAATTGCAGCAAGGGTTGCACCTACATTGGTTCCTTTAGAGTCATTATAGTAACGCACCCCAGAAACTGTTTTCACATATTCACAGCGATGCTCTAAACCTTTAAAGTGCTTAAGTGTTTCCAACATGGATTCAGTATCTAAACCAATCGCCTCACCCAGCGCCAAACATGCGAGTGCATTAGCAACATTGTGCATACCTTGAATATACATATCAGAGGTTTTCATCAAACGTGCCCTGCCACGCGCTAACCACATCGTGCCATCAGCATCACGAAGCACGCCATATTGATTTAAATCAGGTGCATTCAAACCAAAACTTTGCATTGGTGTAACATCAGGTACAAGCGGACGACTCAAATTGTCATCGCGGTTATACACCACTTTTTTCACGCCTTGGAAGATTCGATGTTTGGCCTTGTGATAACCGAGCATATCACCATGACGATCTAAATGATCTTCACTCATATTCAAAACAACTGCGACTTCTGCATTTAAATTTGAGGTTGTTTCTAACTGAAAACTAGATAACTCTAAAACAATTAACTCTGGCTTATCTTTGAGCAAATCTAATGCAGGACGTCCTAAATTCCCGCCTACAGCGACTTTTCGACCAGCTTCTTGTGCCATTAACCCAATCAGCGTCGTTACTGTGCTTTTTGCATTTGATCCTGTAATTGCAACAATTGGAACTTCAGTAGCACGACGTAGTATTTGAATATCACCAACAACAGGAATACCTTGTTCAATTGCTTGTTGAATTTCTGGCAATTGCGGCGCAAGTCCTGGACTAAGAATAATTTCTTCTGCTTGTAATAAAAGTTCTGTATCCAACTTTCCAAAACTGGTACGAACACCGGTAGGAATTTGATCATGCCCTGGCGGTGTTTCCCGAGAATCCGTTACTGCAACTTGGTAGCCTTGTTCATGTAGGAAGTTGACTGCTGACACTCCCGAAATCCCTAAGCCAGCTACAACTTTTAATCCACCACGTTGTATTAACATTTTTGCCCCATTTTTTTGCAGATTACAGAATGGCAAAAATGTTAGCACTTTACTGTTTTAAATGCTTTTTCAGTTTTCGTTTTATTCAGGCTTTTTTGTGTCAGTGCGTAAAAGTGAATCTATATCTTGTATAGGGAATTGTTCACATTCAAAAGATATTTGTGATATGAGCCGTATAGCGCAAAATTTTTAGATAAAAATACGTTTCGCGAGATTTAGTCATTCTGAATGAAGAAAGATAACGCAGTGACAACAACAATCGTTCTCTGTAGGGCTTTGACTAAAATGCTCACCATTCCCAATTAATTAGGAATAAAATAAGAAAATACCCATAAGATGATCGCAACATACATTATCCCATCAATTTTCTTGGCTGTGGCATTTCGTAGCTGAAAATGAATAATCTCAGGTCTTAACCATAAATACATAAAACAGAGATTAGAACCTAAGCAAGATAAAATTGCTTTTAAATGATGAGTTTCCGACCAATTCAGAATAGCAAAAATATTCAGCAACACGATGAAACCAAACAAAATTAACTTATGTCTAAGGCTCAATACTTTTATTTCTATATTTTCTAGTTGATTCATTCTGTGACTCTTTATTTTAGTTCTTTGATTATTAAAAAATTGCCCATACCCTAGAATATGAGCAATCATTATCTTTTAACGCCATTTGACCGCTTGAATGATTTCCTGTTTCTTGGGTTCATTGTTATCATCGACAGCACAGCCGCAACCTCCGCCACAACCCACCACAATTTTAGGTTTTAACCATGTTGCCAAACGGTACCAACCCAAACGCTGACAGAGATTCGATAAGCTAAGAAAGCTTGAACTTGCGGTTTTAGGGAATACTTTCTTAAAAACGACAAAAGCACTCCATAACACTAATACAGCAACAATCAAATACTCAAACATATGCGACTCCTTTTAGCCCCAAATGCGTGATGCAATTTGGTAGGTGAAAAAAGACATTAGATAAGCTAAGCCGAACAAATACGTTGCCATGATTGCGACATATTTCCATGAACCCGTCTCACGGCGTACCGTTGCTAAGGTTGCCAAACAATGTGGCGCATAAATAAACCAGACCAATAAAGATAAACCTGTAGCCAATGACCAACCCGTGCCATCCATACTGATTAAATGTGATAAACCTTGTGCCACTGCATCATCATCAGCGCCAGATAAAGCATAGACCGTACCCAATGCTGCAACGACTACTTCACGTGCTGCCATCGCTGGAATCAATGCAATACAAATCTGCCAGTTGAAACCAATTGGGGCAAAAATTGGTTGTATCAAGTGACCTAACATTCCTGCAAAGCTATAATCAATTGCAGGCTGTGTCGCACCATCTGGTGCTTGCGGGAAAGTACATAGGAACCAAAGTAAAATCGAAAGAGCAAAAATAATTCCACCCACACGTTTTAAGAAGATTTTGGCGCGATCTAATAATCCAATCCCGACACTTTTTAAATCAGGAATACGATAACTTGGTAACTCAAGTAATAATGCATGTTGTGATTTATCTTTTTGTAGAAATTTCATCACAATCGAAACACACAAAGCACTGACAATACCCGACATATATAAGCCAAAGAGTACCAAACCTTGTAGATTAAAAATCCCCCATACCATTTGACTTGGAATGAAAGCAGCAATCAATAAGGCATAGACGGGTAATCGTGCTGAACAAGTCATTAATGGTGCAACCATAATCGTGGTAAAACGATCACGCGGATCACTAATACTACGGGTTGCCATAATACCCGGCACTGCACACGCAAAGCTTGAAAGTAACGGAATAAACGCACGACCACTGAGGCCTGCTTTAAACATTAATTTGTCGAGCAAAAAAGCTGCGCGTGGTAAATACCCAGACTCTTCCAACACTAAAATAAAGAAGAACAGAATCAAAATTTGGGGCAAGAACACAACAACGCCACCTGCACCGGCAATAATCCCGTCAACGACTAAACTATGGAGCAAAGGCTGCGAAATATAGGTACCAAGTGTCGTACCTAACCATCCGAAAAGGCTTTCAATCCCATCCATAAATGGAGCTGCCCAAGCAAATACAGCTTGGAACACAATAAACATCATCACAGCAAGGCTTAATAAGCCCAATACAGGATGCAAAAATATTTTGTCGAGAAAATCGGTTCGCTTATCTTCCTGATCAACAAAGTTCACCACATCTTTAAAAATAATTTGGATCTTTTGATGATGCTCACCCGTTAAACCACTGAGTTCGGTATGGGGCACTGTATATTTTTGTTGATCTAATGCGTGCAGTAAGTTCTCAATACCTGAGTTACGCACAGCGACTGTCTCAACCACGGGAACGCCCAATCGCTCTGATAATTTTTGAGTGTTGATTTGAATTCCACGGCGACGTGCTTCATCCATCATGTTTAACACAACAAGGATCGGACGCCCTAACTCAATAATTTCTAGCACTAATCCGAGATGAAGCTTTAAATTAGTCGCATCAACAACACATAAAAATGCATCTTGCTGCCCTTCTTCAGCAATTTTACCTTCACACACATCACGCGTGATTTCTTCATCAGGGCTTGTTGCTTGCAAACTATATGTTCCAGGCAAATCAAGTACTCGAACATTTCGACCTGAAGGCAACTGAAAATGTCCAACCTTACGCTCTACGGTGACTCCTGCATAATTGGCAACTTTCTGGCGTGTTCCAGTTAAGTGATTGAATAAAGAAGTCTTACCACAGTTTGGATTTCCCACAAGGGCAACACGTAACGCATCACTCATGCAGGTGCTCCTTCAAATTGGATTTCAATTTTATCGGCTTCAGTTTTACGTAATGCAAAACGAGTAAAACCAATTTGGATTAGAATCGGATCGCCACCAAAAATACCTTTGGTAATCACCTGTACTTGTGTACCAGGCACAAAGCCTAAACTCTCTAAACGAATAGCCACAAGGTCTGGCTGTTCGGTATCATCGACTAAGCGATTCACTTTAGTAATCATCGCCGTTTGCTTGACTTTTAATGCTGACAATCGCACCGCTTCTAACCCTAAACTCTTTTCTCCAAGAGTATACAGGCAAATGAGAATAATTACCAAAAACAATCTCAATGGCATTCGCTTCTGTGACAGATCGACAACAATTCATTTTTCTTTTACAGTGCAGTTGAATGAAGGACTTTTCTGATTATGTTAAATAAAAAACCTCGTATTCCAACTGCAGTCACAATTCCAGAACATCTCAGTTTTTTACACGGTTTTCGTGATTATTTAGTGGCGCAAACCGTGAGTCCACATACACGTAATGCCTATCTATCAGATCTTATTCAATGTGATGAGTTACATCCAAATGTGACATTAACGCAATGGTCCAGTGATGATATTGCTGATGTATTAATTGCACTCACTAAAGCAGGCAAAAGCCCACGCTCTATTGCACGTTGCTTGTCTGCTTTACGTCAATTTTATAAATTTCTGAGAGAACAGAAACTCAGGGATGATAATCCCGTTGCAAACCATCGTTCTCCTAAAATTGGACGTGCTTTACCTAAAGATTTATCAGAACAAGATGTAGAAGCATTAATCAATGCACCCGATGTCAATACGGCGCTTGGTCTCCGTGACCGAGCAATGTTTGAAGTGTTATATGCCTGTGGCTTACGTGTATCAGAACTACTTAATTTACGTTTGGAATTGATTAATCTCAAACAGGGTTTTCTTCGTATTACAGGTAAAGGCAATAAAGAACGCCTCGTCCCTCTCGGACAACATGCTTGTGAGTGGATCGAAAAATATCTCGCCGAATCACGACCTCAGCTCTATAAAAGTAGTACGGATTATTTATTTTTGACGCAACATGGCGGCATCATGAGTCGGCAAAATTTTTGGTATGCGATTAAACGTTATGCACTACAAGCGAATATTCTCGCTGAACTATCCCCGCATACCTTACGACACGCGTTTGCAACACATTTACTCAATCATGGTGCTGATTTACGTGTTGTGCAAATGTTACTTGGCCATAGTGATTTATCAACTACTCAAATTTACACGCATGTTGCTCAGCATCGGATGCAAGAACTACATAACAAATACCATCCAAGAGGATAAAACTACCTTTTATCAATCAACATGATTTCATTCACATGGCATCAGCAAGATTTAACGAACTCAATTTAAATTTTTGGTATGCTTGGGCAAGCTTATAAATACAGTATGAAAGGTTGTTTATGTTGTTTACTCGGTCTCAGTTGTTCATTGCATGTGCATTAACCTCAACACTTTTGATCAGCGCTTGTTCAAAAGAAAATTCAGCACAAAAGCCTGATGCTCTGACGGCGAGTGCACCAGCCACGGGTGAAGCATCAACTTTAAATGAACGTAATGCACAACAACGTCTGGTTTCTACTTTAGAAAAACATTTTAAAACCGCCAATATTAATGCCAAAATTCTTGCCATTAAAAAAACTGAGGTTCCAAATTTATTTTGGGTGAGCTTAGAAGGCATGGGATCAGTTTATGCGACCAGTGATGGGCAATATATCATTCAAGGTGATGTCATTCGTCTTGGTGAAAAACAATTAAAAAATGTGAGTGAAGCTTTACAAGCTACAGAAAATAAAAAGCATTTAGCAGCACTCAAAACTGAAGATTTAATTGTTTATCCAGCACAAGGGGGTAAAGCGAAACACGTCATTTATGTATTCACTGATTCAAGCTGTCCTTATTGTCACAAACTACATGAACATCTTGCCGAAATTAATGCGAAAGGCATTGAGGTTCGTTACATCGCATGGCCACGTGGAGAGCAATTTATGCCAACCATGCAAGCGATTTGGTGTAGTCAAGATCGTAAAGCTGCATTCGATCAAGCTGCGCAAGGCTTACCAGTTGCATCAGCAGAATGTAAAAATCCAGTTCGTGATCAATATCAATTAGGCTTAAATATGGGCGTGAATGGCACACCTGCAATTTATAATGTTGAAGGTGTTTATTTAGGTGGATACATGACTCCAGATGAAATCATTAAACGCCTAGAAAAATAAAACATTCTCTACACCACCTCACCACGACTCGGGCGACAGATTAAAGATGATCTTAGCCCTAGTGTCTGCGCACTTTTTTAGCTATGATCAAGCTTCATTAAAATGATTGAATAAAATGGAGTGTGACGTGAAACCAGTTCGTCTGGCGATACTCGGTCTTGGTACTGTAGGTGGTGGAGCCCTTAAATTATTACAAGAAAATGCTGCTGAAATTAAACGCCGTACCGGTCGCGAAATTCAAATTACACATGTAGGCACACGCCGTCCACGTCCAGATTTACAACTCGAAGGGATCAAACAAAGTGATGATCTCATGGACATCGTACGTCAACCTGATGTTGATGTCGTAGTCGAAGTGATGGGCGGTATTCATCCTGCCTATGAAGTTATCATGGAAGCCATCAAACATGGCAAGCAAGTTGTCACTGCCAATAAAGCACTACTTGCAGAACATGGTAATGAGTTGTTTAAAGCAGCTGAAGATAATGCTGTTCAAATCGCTTATGAAGCAGCGGTTGCTGGTGGTATTCCAATTATTAAAGTCATTCGTGAAGGTCTAGCTGCAAACCATATTCAATGGCTTGCAGGTATCATTAATGGTACAGGAAACTTCATTCTGACTGAAATGCGCGAAAAAGGCCGTGCATTTGATGATGTGCTCAAAGAAGCTCAAGAACTCGGTTATGCTGAAGCAGATCCAACTTTTGATGTAGAAGGCATTGATGCTGCGCACAAACTCACTATCTTGGCGTCATGTGCTTTTGGTATCCCATTACAGTTTGATAAGGTCTACACAGAAGGCATTAGCAAAATTACAGCACAAGATGTGAAATATGCTGAAGAACTTGGCTTCCGTATCAAACATTTGGGTATTGCACGTCGTGCAAGTAATGGTATTGAGTTACGTGTTCATCCTACACTGATTCCAGCAGAACAACTGATTGCCAATGTGAACGGTGTTAAAAATGCAGTATTGGTACAAGCACATGCTGTAGGCCCAACGCTTTACTATGGTGCTGGTGCTGGTGCTGGTCCAACGGCTTCTGCAGTTGTTGCTGATGTGATTGATATCGTACGTGATATTTCTTATACCGAAGATGGTGCAGGAACGATTCCACAATTGGCGTTTGAAGCACTAACGAACATGCCTATCCTGAGTCGTGAAGAAATGACGACTGGATACTACATCCGTTTAAATGCTGAAGACCAAACGGGCGTACTCGCTGATATAACCACCATCCTTAGCCGTGCTGGTATCAGCATCGATGCGATCATGCAGCAATCTCGCTTGAAAGATTTGATTCCTATCGTGATTTTGACAGACCCAATTGTTGAATCAAAAATGGATGAAGCACTTGCTCAAATTCAAGCATTACCAGCTATTCGTGGCGAAATCGTAAGAATTCGTTTAGAATCGCTCGATAGTTAATCAGGTTGAGGGAAAATGCATTCCCTCTCCCAGCTCTACCTCATATTGGAACACCATCATGTCGAATGCCAATCGTTATACTGGTCTTGTAGATCGTTATCGTGACCGTTTACCTGTGTCTGCAACTACACGTGCAATTTCTCTAGGTGAAGGAAATACTCCTCTTATTAAACTTGAGAATATTCCACGTATTATTGGCAAAAACGTTGAAATCTATGTGAAGTACGAAGGTCTTAACCCAACAGGTTCATTTAAAGACCGTGGTATGACGATGGCTGTAACAAAAGCTGTTGAAGAAGGTTCAAAAGCGATTATCTGTGCATCTACTGGAAATACTTCTGCAGCAGCAGCAGCATATGCAGCACGTGCAGGAATCAAAGCATTCGTTTTGATTCCTGAAGGCAAAATCGCAATGGGTAAAATGGCTCAGGCGATGATGTATGGTGCGATCACCATGCAAATCCGTGGTAACTTTGATGATGGTATGCGCCTCGTAAAAGAAGTTGCAGATCAAGCGCCTGTGACGATCGTAAACTCAATCAACCCTTACCGTTTGCAAGGCCAAAAAACGATTGCTTATGAAATTGTAGAAGCATTGGGCCGTGCACCTGACTATCACTGCTTACCAGTTGGTAATGCAGGTAATATCACGGCTCACTGGATGGGTTATACCGAAGCAGTTGCAAATCAACCTGCTGATCAATTTGAATCCGTTATCTATGATGCTGCAACAGATCAATTCACAGGCCCTAAACCAGAAGGTTTACCGACTATGGTCGGTTATCAAGCTTCTGGCGCAGCGCCATTCTTACGTGGTGCTCCAGTCGAAAGCCCAGAAACGATCGCAACGGCAATTCGTATTGGTAACCCACAAAGCTGGAATCATGCAAAAGCAGTTGTACGTGATTCGAAAGGTTGGTTTGATGAACTTCAAGATAGCGAAATTCTTGAAGCTCAACGCTTACTTTCTATGTATGAAGGTGTTTTCGTAGAGCCAGCTTCTGCTGCTTCTATCGGTGGTGCTATTCGTGACATCAAAGCAGGTAAAATTGCTGAAGGTTCTGTGATCGTATGTACTGTGACAGGTAACGGTTTGAAAGATCCAGATACAGCAATCAAACAATGTGCGGATGCTGTGATGTTATCCATCGATGCAACGATGAATCAAGTTAAAGATTCTATTCTTTCAAATATGTAAGAATAAATTTTTAGTAATAAAAAACCAGTTGCAAGCAACTGGTTTTTTATTAACTAGAACATGATTTTATTCTTCATATTCATAATCTTCATCATAGCTGTATTGTTTTGCTAAGTCTTTTTCAATTTTTTGAATTTCTTCTAGATTAATTTCTTTAATTTCAAACAAAGGTTGCTTCAATAGCGAATTCACAGCATACAATGCTTCATCTTGCCAAGCATCAATGACAAGAGTTTGTTTTGCTTCATCATAACTTAAACCAGATTGTGTACTAATCATTGCTTGCAATAAAATCGGTTGGGCTGAAAGTTCATCCAAGCTGCCTTTTATTTCAATTGCTGAATAATCATAATCAGCAAAAATATGCTCAACTTTAGATTTAAAAGCATCTAAACTTTCTGAATATATTAAACCCGCAAAGCATTCATCATGCTCCTCCACCCATTGTTGTTTTTTTACAGACCATAAACCATAAAACTTGACTTCATTTTCGAATTCAACCAATTGGAATTTTTGCATTCCAGCAAGCTGAATAAATTCAAAGGTATCATCGTCACTTAAACTTGCAGGTAATACATCGTCAGAAATATCCCCTTCTTCGCAAATATGTTCACCACAACGTGAATATACGAAGTCATCTAATTGCTGCAATAATGCTTCATCAGCATCAAAAAGAGATTCAACTTCATATAATGCAAAATCACGCGCTCCATCTATCTCAAGTTTTTTATAAGCTAATTCAGCCTGTTGCTTATTATCAAAAACATTAGCAATACGATTGCCAGCTACGTAGAAAACTTCATCGTTATAACCAAAATACTTGGCACGAATCACATAAGTCGCCATCTTATTTCCCCAATTTTAGCTTTTTTGAAATCAAAATAAATATTAATGTCTGAAATGCTAATCTAACAAAAATTACTCAAAATAAAAGTGATAAAGCATTTTTTACGTCATAAAATGTCGTTACGTTATATAAAAAAGCTCCTCATATGAGGAGCTTTACGTTCGTAAGCAATTAAATTCTTTTCGGTAAAGTACTCAGCCAAGTTAATAAGTTGGTTGCATCATTGGTACGTGCTTGAGAAGTTGAAGCCCCCAATAGCACGACTACAGCAGGACGTGAATTAACAGTTGCATGCATGACCACACAGCGCCCAGCCTCACCGATATATCCTGTTTTAGATAGATTAATATTCCAACCACCATTACGCACTAAGGCATTGGTATTATTTGACTTAAGCACACGATAACCTAAATTAAAATCATAGGTTGGCGTGGTGGAAAATTGACGAATTAAGCCATACTGAGAAGCAGCACTCACCAAAATACCAAGATCACGTGCGGAAGAAACATTATGAGGATCTAAACCTGTTGATTCTGCATAACGGGTTGAGGTCATTCCTAATTGTTTTGCTTTTGCATTCATTGCAGCAATAAATGCTGAACGTCCGCTTGGGTAAGTCCTTGCTAATGCTGCCGCAGCAGGATTTTCTGATTTCATCAAAGCGAATAACAAAAGTTCCGCTCGATTCATGGTATCGCCTACTTTCAAGGTCGAACTTGAATTCTTTCCACCTGCACCCGCAAAGTCAATTTGCTGTAGCGTGATTTCTTCCGACATATTCAGCCGTGCATCTGCGGTAATCACAGCCGTCATCAATTTGGTAATTGAGGCAATCGGTACCGACATATTACTGTTTTTACTAAACAGTACTTCGCCCGTTTGTGCATCCATCACCAAGGCTGCACGTGCATTTACAGCGGGTTGGCTACTGAAATAAGAGGTATCTCGAATCTGTCTGCTTTTTTGTGGCGTTGCAGATGAACTAATACTTGCAGAACCACCACTTCGTAAAGTGGTTGTAACCGAAGTTGAACCTTGCGGGCTGATCTCTAATGAATCATCATCTTGCATCAATTGGCTTGCATCACTTGCAGACCAATTTAACGAAGCTGAAGAACTATTCGCACTTGTAGAGGCTGGATTGTTGTTTACAACCAGCTCAGCATAACTTGTTGAACTAAGCGCCAACAAAATAGACATGCTCAAGGCATGCATGATAGATTTTTTAGAATTTTTCACGACACAATACTCAACTCGGGACGCTGCACATTTGCGCTTAATAACATTATGCCTTACATTTGAACAAATCGGGTAAAGCTTTTATAGACACAATTGTGTACAACTATTCTCTAAACATGGAGAATAGGATTGCTAATTTTGTCGTTTGATTGCAAGCTCATTTTTCTTTATGTAACAAAAAAATCGTTTTTTTGAAAAAAGGAGGTCTTCTTGATCACTGTTCTCGTTGTTGATGATCATGAACTCGTACGTACAGGCATTTGTCGTATGTTGGAAGACCACCCAGATGTAGAAGTCATTGGACAAGCTGAATCTGGAGAAGAAGCGATTGCTTTAGTTCGATTAAAGCATCCTCAGGTTGTACTCTTAGATGTCAATATGCCAGGAATTGGTGGCGTAGAAACAACACGTCGCCTTTTACAAACAGCACCTGAGACTAAAGTGATTGCTGTCAGTGGTTTAGCGGAAGAACCTTATCCATCGTTGTTATTAAAAGCAGGTGCAAAAGGCTATATTACAAAAGGCGCGCCTATTTCAGAAATGGTACGTGCAATCAATAAAGTGATGCAAGGTGGTAAATATTTCAGTGCAGATATTGCTGAACAGCTTGCGAGTTCTTATCTTTCAGATACGCAACAATCACCTTTTGACGCACTTTCTGAGCGTGAAATGCAAGTCGCAATGATGGTGGTTAATTGTATTAGTGCTCAAGAAATCGCCGACAAATTATTTGTTAGTGTTAAAACCGTAAATACTTATCGTTACCGCATTTTCGAAAAACTAGCAATTGATAGTGATGTAAAGTTAACCCATCTCGCCATCCGTTATGGTCTCATTAAACCTTAATCATATTAAGTGATCGCTTATGTTGGGAAAAATTGCGTCCTCAGTGTCCCAAACCGTTTATCGGCTCGGAATTTGGTATAGTGGATATCGACTGATTATTTCAATCAGTCTAATCCTGATTTACTTACTTACCGCAGAGCAGCTTGCTACCAATTATGATTATCCATTTTTATATTTTTACACTCTGATTTGTTATATCAGCTTTAATATTTTTCAGCTTTTTTTACTAAAAATAGTTCCATTACAAATCAGCAAACAGCTCATTTTTATTTTTATTATAGACGTGATTTGCCTGAGCCTAATTACATTTTCAGCAGGCGGGCCAAACCTCCAGTTGAGCCTGCTCTACGTCATCATCATTTTTTCCTCTGCCATTTTACTGAATGCCCAATTGTCCTTAATCGTGACGCTGTTTGCGGTAATTATGGTGATTTATCAGCGTTTTCTGGGCAACTTTTTTGACTACAATAATTTAAATCATCTCGGCAATAGCGCTCTCCTTGCCTTTCTATTTTTTGTGGTGCATGCGATTGGCCGTATTGCGGTGCAACGATTTAAAATTCTGGAAACCTTAACTTTCCACCAATCTATCGAGATCCATCAACTCCAGAATATTAACCGTTATATTCTCGAACAAATTGAGGATGGCTATCTGGTGCTGGATGAAAGCAACCATATTGTACTGAGCAATCCCGCCGCCAATACCCTACTGGGTGTTCATTTTTCGATATCCACAGAGAAAACGCCTTTAATCAAATGGCAACCAGATCTATTTGAATTGATTCAGCTCAGCGACTTAAAAGATGGTGAGGAATTTAGTTTTGAATCGCAGCAAAGTCCATATACCGTTAATGTCAAAGTTAAACATCTGATTGTGCCTGAACAAGCCCTTATTTTATTGATTTTAAAAGATACACAGAAACTAAACCAACAAGTCCAGCAATTGAAACTAGCGGCTTTAGGACAGCTCTCAGCCAGTATTGCACATGAAATTCGCAACCCTTTAGCGGCGATTGTACAGGCCAATGAATTATTTAAAGAAAGTGACAGTCATCAACAAGAAATGCTCTGTCGTATGATTAGCAAACAAGCTAGACGTATTGATAATATTGTGCAAGATACATTAGGCATGGTGCGCAACAAACCAACTGAGCCACAAGTCATTCAATTGGCTGATTTTTTTGAGAGCCTATTGAATGAAGATTTAGTCGATGCGAAACATATGATTAAACTCAATCTTGCAGAACGCATTAATATTCTTTTTGATGAGAAACAATTACGCCAAGTTCTAATTAACCTGATTCGTAATGCTTTGAGGCATAATGCCGCAGATGCCGAACATATTGAGGTGCAGGTACATTTAAAAGAGGGCCGAACCTGTATTGATGTGATTGATTTTGGTACGGGTGTCGCAAAACGAGATATTTCTCAGCTATTCAAGCCATTTTTTAGTACCGAAATTAAAGGAACTGGTTTAGGATTGTACCTATCTCACAGCTTTTGTGAGGCAAATCATGCAAAGCTCACCTATGTAGAGCGACAACAAGGAGCATGTTTCAGGATTGAATGCTCAAAAATTCATTGATTCAGATTAGGTTTTCGGGGAAATGGCAACTAAACAACCACTCGTCTTGCTAGTAGACGATGAAGAAGACTTATGTCTCCTCATGCAAATGACGCTTGCACGAATGGGGATTAAAACCCATCTTGCCTATCGTGTAGAGCAAGCAAAAAAATTCTTTACCGAATTTCATTATGATGCCTGTTTAACAGACCTGAACCTTCCAGATGGCAATGGTCTCGATTTAGTTAAACATGTAACGCAGAACTATCCCAACACACCGATTGCGGTACTGACAGCCTATGGCAATATGGATATTGCAATTGCTGCATTAAAAGCAGGTGCTTTTGATTTTGTCAGTAAACCTGTCAATCAAACTCATTTAGATCAATTGATTCAAAAAGCATTGAATCGACCACAGCCTGAACAAGAAGCTGCTGAAAGCGCATTAGAAAATAAACTGCTCATTGGTCGATCTACGCCCATTCAGCAATTACGAATTGCTTTAAAGAAAATTGCTCGATCTCAAGCCCCTGTCTTTATTACCGGTGAATCAGGGACAGGAAAAGAAGTTGTTGCCAATTTAGTTCATCGTCTGAGTAACCGTAGCGAAGGACCTTTTATTGCGATCAACTGTGGAGCTATTCCAACAGAGTTAATGGAAAGCGAACTATTTGGTCATAAAAAAGGCAGTTTCACAGGCGCAACCCAAGACAAACAAGGTTTAATTCTTTCCGCACATGGTGGTAGTTTATTCTTAGATGAGATCGCTGAATTACCCTTAAGTATGCAGGTAAAACTGCTTCGTGCTGTACAAGAAAAGAAAATTCGCCCTGTCGGCTCAGATCAAGAAATTGATGTTGATTTCCGGGTCATCAGTGCGAGTCATCAAGATCTTGAATTACTAGTACAACAAGGTCGTTTCAGACAAGATTTATTCTTCCGCATTCACGTCATGGATATTGTATTACCTCCTTTACGTGAACGTGGGCAAGATATCTTATTGTTAGCAAATCACTTTATTCAGAAAATCAGCCAAGAATGGGAAGTCCCTGTCAAAACCCTTTCTTCTCGTGCTGAACAATTCTTATTGCAACAATATTTTCCAGGTAATGTACGCGAGCTTCGAAATATTATTGAACGTGCAATTACGCTCAGTGATGATGAAACCATTGATCTAGCTCATCTACAAACAGCTCCTCTACGTAGTCCTATTGCAACGCCAACAGTCTCATTTTCAACACAAGATGAAAATGATCATGCGGTAAGCACTAGCCCTATGGGTTCTAAAAAGCTACCATCTGAAGGACTGGAGCTCTATTTAGAAAATATTGAAAAAGAGATTCTTCTCAATGCACTAAATCTAACTCACTGGAATAGAACGTTAGCAGCTAAGAAATTAGGAATGACTTTCCGTTCTTTACGTTATCGTTTGAAAAAATTTGGTTTAGATACAGAAGATGATGAATAGTCTTAAAAATAAAGCCCCTAAATAGGGGCTTTATTTTTAATTAAATTTTACTTTTTAGAACCAAATCTGTGACGTGTTCCAAATAACTATCTTCTTTCATTTCAGGTAACAACGGATAACTTTGATTCGGTTGAATCCCTTGACCTTCAATCATGTTCCCATTGGGCGTGTAATAATGTGAGACCGTCATTTGCAGTGCTGCACCACTTGGTAATGGAAATAATTTCTGTACCACACCTTTTCCATAGCTATTTTCACCTACAACCCACGCACGTTTATGTTCTTTTAATGCTGCGGTGAATACTTCAGCTGCCGAGGCTGAACGATGGTTGATTAAGATGCCTAATTTTATATTTTGAAATTCATTTGAGGGTAAAGCCTGAAATTGTTGATCTCCTTCTGAACGACTTTTTGTCGTCACAATTAATCCTTGATTCAAGAATAAATCTGTTGATTCAACAGCAGCCGACAATAAACCTCCTGGATTATTACGCAGGTCAAGAACGACAGCCTTGAGTTTAGTTGTACTATATTCTTCGATTAAACGTTTAATTTCATTCGCTGTATCTTGTTGAAACACTCTAATTTTAAGTACAAGCACCTGATTATGTAGTAAAACAGGTTCAATATCTGTCTCAACCTTTTTATTTCTAACCAAAATCACCGTACTATTATTATTTTCTGGTTGTATTTGTACGGTACTGCCTATCGAGCCGTACAACAGACCTTGTACTTGATCCTGATTTAAACTCTTTAATTCTTGATTATCGACTTTGAGTATGGCTTGCCCATTACGCAAACCCAACTTACTAGAATCAGATCCTGATTTTAGGTCTTGAATTTGCCATAAACGAGTATGAGCATCGTAATTTAAATTGAAATCAACAGAAGCCAGATCACCTTCAGTGTATTGAATAAGCTGGCGGTATTCTTCGGCGGATAAATAACGCGAATAACGATCTAAACCGCTCACTAACCCTTTGATTGCTTGCTGAAAAAGTGCATCGTCTGTTTTTTTATCAACGTAGTTATCTTTCACAATCCCATAAATCTGTACAAATTGCTGAATAGATTCAAGTGGCACTTCAGCATTTCGACTTGTAGTCTCTTCCCCCCATCCTGAGGCATGTGTAATAGGTGCAGATAACGTATGTGATCCCCAACACATCAACAAACTCGCAAACAATCCTCGATAAATGTTGTTGTGTTGGGTCATAAGTTCACCTTATTTTAAAGTAATTAAATTCTTGCCTTGCATGTCGGAAGGTACTGGAATATTCATCAAATGAAGCAATGTTGGTGCAACATCAGCCAATACACCACCCTCTGCAATCGTTGCTTGAGTTGGGCCCACATAAATAAATGGCACCAATTCAGTGGTATGTTGTGTATGAACTTGTCCACTGTCGTAGTCTTGCATTTGCTCTACATTACCATGATCCGCTGTAATTAACATATGACCTTTGTTTGCCATTACTGCTTCATAGACACGACCTAAACACGTATCAACAGTTTCAACCGCTTTCACTGCTGCATCAAATACACCAGTATGTCCGACCATGTCACCATTGGCATAATTGACAACCAGAAGGTCAAACTCACCCGAATTAATAGCATTTACTAACTCATCAGTGACTTCATAAGCACTCATTTCTGGTTTTAGATCATAGGTTGCGACATTCGGAGAAGGAATCAAAATACGTTTCTCTCCTAGATATTCATCTTCACGACCACCGCTGAAAAAGAATGTCACATGCGCATATTTCTCTGTTTCAGCAATACGCAATTGGGTTTTGCCCAAACCAGATAAATATTCACCGATGGAATTTTTAAGCTCTTCTGGCATGTATGCAACTGGTGCATCAATACTTGCCTGATAGCGTGTTAGCATCACAAATTTAGATAAAATTGGAACGACTTTACGCGTAAACCCAGTAAAATCTTTCTCAACAAAGGCACGGGTGATTTCACGCGCACGATCAGCACGGAAGTTCATGAAAACCACACTATCGCCATCTTGGATTTTGGCAATTTCACCAATACGTGTTGCTTGAACAAACTCATCATTTTCTTCTGCTGCATAGGCTTGCTCTAAACCTTCTACAGCTGAGTTTACAACACGGACTGCCTCGCCTTCTGTCATTAAACGATAAGCGAGTTCAACACGATCCCAGCGGTTATCACGATCCATTGCAAAATAACGGCCAATCATCGAAACGATACGACCTTGATTTGGATACTGAGCAAATAAAGCATCGAATTTTTCTAATGAAGGTTTTGCGCTACGTGGAGGGGTATCACGACCATCAAGGAAAGCGTGTAGATATACGGTTGCGCCACGTTTTAATGCAAGTTCACACATCGCCACAATATGATCTTCATGCGAATGTACACCACCTTGTGATAACAACCCCATGACATGAATGGCACCATTCGCTGCTTTGGCTTTTTCAACCGCATCAACTAACACTTCATGCTCAAAAAAAGCACCTGTCCGAATATCTTTAGTAATCCGTGTAAAGTCCTGATATAAAACACGACCTGCACCTAAGTTCATATGACCAACTTCAGAGTTGCCCATTTGTCCATCAGGTAGGCCTACATCTTCGCCAGAACCTGAAATCAAACTATTTGGATGCTTTGCTTTCATCGCAGTCAGATTTGGTGTTTGTGCTGCTAAATATGCATTATCCTCAACTGCTTCACGATGTCCTACACCATCCATAATTACAAGAACGTGAGGAATTTTGCCAGCATTTGCATCCGTCATAATGGACTCTCTGTTTGTCTATCATTTGATCGGCATAGTCTACCGAAATTTGACAAATTTCTCCATGATCTTGCAGACGCTTTAATCAATAATGATTATCAATTCAAACTATTCAGACCTCTAATGTGCACGATAGAGCAAATAACTCCCTGCCGCAAACATCAACAGGATTGGCAGCAAGACAAACCACGCTGGAGATGGCGAATAGACCAGACTTGCATAACCTAAAAAGTCTTGTAAATAAAAGAACCCTAACCCAGTGAAAAGTGCGATAACCAAGCGAAAACCCATCGACTGCTGACGCAATGGACCAAAAATAAATGAGCAGGCAATAAGAACCAACGTAATCAGTGCAAATGGAGACGTGACTTTTTTCCAAAAGGCTAACTCATAGGTCTTTGGAACTTGGCTATATTCTGATAAATACTGCATAAAACTAATCAATTGACTTGGAGATAAATCATCTGGGTCCAAAGTCACCATATGTACATATTTAGGTTGTAAAGCCAATCCTAACGCTTGTTGCTCGTGATCCGTTTTAATCGCATTCCCTTGAGCAAGTAAATCAACCTGATGTGATTTGTCTAAAGTCCACTGACCATCTTTTAAAAACTGGCCTTTTTCAGCAGTGACAAAGGACTGCAATCGATAGTTCTGATCAAAATCAATCGCTTGAATATTACGCAATTGACCTTGGGAATTCGCATAATCAATATAGATAAAACGTTGACCTTCACGCGACCAATAGCCTTTTACCTCACCCAGTGCAGCAACACTACGTTGGCTTTTTATACTCTGTGCTTTTTCATTGGTATAAGGAATCACCCATTCACTCAATACAAAAGACAATACAATTAAGAGTAAAGCTGAGCGCATCACCCAACCCACTATACGCCACAAACTGATACCAACCGAACGCATGACGATGAGTTCACTATTCGATGCGAGTGCGCCTAAGCCTAAGACAGAGCCGATTAATGCTGCCACAGGTAAAATTTCATATAAATAACTCGGTGCACCCCATATCACATATAGGAAAGCTTGCCATGCATTATAAGTGGGTTTCAGCGAGCCTAACTCACCTAAGTAAGTGAATAATATTTGTAAAAAAGATAACACGAGCGTTGTGCCCAGCATCGCAAGGACTGTAGTTTTTGTCACATGTTTGGCGACTATTCGACGTGCTAACATTACAACCCCACTCGCTGAATACTTTTCTTAAGTTTTGGTGCTAACTTTTGTTTCCGTGCAAAAATTGCCGCCGCAATAGCATAAATCATTAATACGACAGGATAAGCCCAGATATCCAGTTGTTCCTTACTAATCCGCGTTTTAATCGCAATCATCAATACAATCAGGCTGGCAAAAATGAAAATGGCAGGAATCAGGCGGTAATAACGTCCCTGCCGTGGACTGACTTCAGACAAGGCCACGGTCAACATGAGTGCAATCACCATAACCAAGGGGCCAAATATCCGCCAACCCAACTCACTCCGAATCACAGGATCATCGCGCTTTTGCCATAGCTTGCTCATCGGCAAGGCTTCCACATCATCGCTTTCAAACTTAACGTCTTTATCATTCTCTAAACGTAAGCGATAAGATTGAAATTCTGCTTGGGTATATCGAGGCTGATTCGGATAAATTTCGTAACGACGACCTTGAACCAAATCAACGACATTCGCCGTATCATTTGCCATTTCGACACGTGTCGCTTCTTTGGCTAAAATCATCACATCTGGTTTATCTTCACGATCGGCTTTCTGATAATAAAAAATATCTTTTAAATTTTTTCGGTCTTCAGAAAGTGAACCTGCATAAATAGTATAAGGACCTGAAGAAATAAATTCTTTAGGTCGGACCAAATCAAAACCTGCTCGCACTGCTTGTGTTTGCATCAAGCTTTCGTAAGCACGAATTCCAGATGATGAACCCCAAAACATTAATATTGCTTGAACAATCAAAAAAACAAATGTCATCGGCAATAAAAGTTTGGCCAATTGATTACGGCTAACACCACTGCCATTTAAAACTGCCATTTCATGGTCAACATATAGACGACCAAAAACCAGCATGAGTCCAATGAAGAAACCCAATGGCAAAATTAAAGTTAGAAACTCTGGCAAACGATAAGCAATGATACTCAGCAACACACTAGCGTCTAAACGACCCTGTGCAGCTCGCCCAAAAATCTTGATTAACTGCCCACCCATAATAATTAAAGTGAGCAAAGCAGTCACAACCAAAGAGGTGGAGACCACTTGTTTGACGAGATAACGCCGAATAATCAAAGTAATGCTTCCAAAAATAGACCAATCGAGGGGTAGTGCTAGTTTACCCGAATGTTAAAAATATAAAACCTATCGCTTGTTGCGGATTGCAACCTCATATCTGAAAGTGTTTAATGGACTTATCTTTCTTTTTCGCTGCTTAGGTTCTATACAAACAATGAAATTTACCCTTCATACCGCATTCCCAACACAGTCGTCTAGTGAATCTTTGTGGATTTTGGTTGATTCAGAACAATTACAACAAAACTTAAATAGTTATCAAATCAATCATCTAGAAGATGTTCTGAATGCTACACAATTCAAAGCTGGTTTTAATGAAAATATTGCCCTGATTACCAATATCGCTGTACAAGCCAATGCACATTTACTCGGTTTAGGCAAAAGTGCTGAATTGAAAGCGACAAAATTAGCAAAACTCGCACAAACGATTATCAAATCATCACAAAATAAATTTAGACAAATCACTGTAGATCTCAGCGCATTACCAACTGATTTACATTACCTATTTGCCTTAGGTTTAACTCAAGCAGCCTATGCTTATGATGAATTTAAATCGAAAAAAAATGAGTTCATCTTAGAAACCATTAATTTAGTTGCAAATGAAACTGTACTTGATGATGCTCAATTAAAACTCATTCACGCAGTTCAATCTGGACAAAACTATGCTCGAGATTTAGGCAATCGCCCTGGAAATATTTGCTTCCCTGAATACCTTGCAGATCAGGCGATTGCACTTGCAGCACAATACCCTGACCTATTAAAAGTCACTATCCTTAACGAACAGCAAATGGCTGATTTAGGGATGAATGCTTTTCTTGCTGTAAGTAAAGGCTCTGATCGACCAGGCAGAATTATTACACTTGAATATCACGCGAAAGCTGATCAAGCACCTATCGTACTTGTCGGTAAAGGCGTTACTTTTGATACAGGCGGTATTTCATTGAAACCAGGCTTAGGTATGGATGAAATGAAATTCGATATGTGTGGTGCTGCCTCTGTATTAGGTACGATGCAAGCACTTTGCGAAGCTCAACTCCCAATTCATGTTATCGGTGCGATCGCAGCAGCAGAAAATATGCCTTCAGGTCATGCAACACGCCCTGGAGATATTGTGACGACCATGAGTGGTCAAACTGTAGAAATTTTGAATACGGATGCTGAAGGCCGTTTGGTTCTATGCGACACCCTCACTTATATCAAACGTTTTAATCCTGCGCTTGTGATTGATATTGCGACACTTACAGGTGCATGTGTTGTTGCGCTAGGCAAAGTCGTCAGTGGGCTATTCTCTCCAGATGATGAACTAGTACAAGAATTACAACTTGCTGGCGAACAATCACTCGACCGTGTATGGCGTATGCCTGTGATGGAAGAATATCAAGAACTCCTTGATTCACCATTTGCCGATATTGCCAATATTGGTGGTCCTTATGGTGGTGCAATAACCGCAGCATGTTTCCTTGAACGTTTCACTCGTGATTACCGCTGGGCACATCTTGATGTGGCTGGTACAGCATGGTTATCTGGTGCAGCTAAAGGTGCAACTGGACGCCCAGTACCATTACTGATGCAGTTTTTAGCGAATCGTGTTGAAACGAATAACTAATCTATGGCACAAGTTAGTTTTTATTTGTTTGAAAACAGCGTTGAGCGGCAAGTTGAAAGTGCTTGCCGTTTATGTCGAAAAATTCTGAATCAGCACCCACAGATTTGGTGGTATTGTGTTGATTCAAATTTACAAAATGAGTTGGATAACAAGCTATGGAGTTTTGATTCAAGTAGCTTTATTGCTCATGGAATTGATCAGTTGAATAGTCCAGTGTGTATTTCAGCTGAATTACCGCCATCGAATGATTGGATTGTATTTAATTTTAACAATCATGCACTTGAACAAACTCAAGATTTTCGCCACATTATCGAAATTATTGAAAATAATGAAACTGCAAAACAGATCGGGCGAGAGAAATTTAAGATGTATCGTCGTTTAGGCATTGAGCCACGCACATTTAAATTATAAGTCTGTAAACCATAGCATCGTATAAGGAGTGTCGCGTGGCATTAAATGTAGGTCAAGATTTTAAAAAACGTTGGTTAAATACACCTGAAACTGTACGTCAGACCTATCAGGAAGATTTAGCTCGTATCTGTGATCTACTGTTACCACAAACACAAATCCAAACATGGATACAACTCGAAGAAAAAGCTCAGCTACGCTCTCAACAACGTATTGATCAAGCTTATGCACATTTAAAGGCTGAGTTAATTGAACAAGCACGCGTTCGCAGACAATTGGCTTTGGAAAAAGCTCTGGCAGAAAAACGTGCTGCCCAAGCTGCTTATGCAGCGCAACTGCAAGCAGATGAGTTAAATCAGTTCGAGCAACAAACGGAAAATCTTGTTGCCCTTCGACAACACATTGATCAAGAAATTGCACAACACACTGAACGTTATCAACCAAATCCTGAACAACCAAGTATTGATTATGCTCAAGGGCAACGTGTTCAGATTGATGACCAGCAAATCCTATCTGAGCTTGAAAGTGTGCGTGTCCGACTGGAATTAGAAGCTGAAAGTATGATTGAACAAGCGGTCACAGTTTTTAGAGCAAAATTACATGCGATTGCGCAAGACGAAATAGAATACATCCTCAAAAATAGTCAATTTTCAGATGAAAAATAATAAAAAAGCCCAGTTTAAACTGGGCTTTTTTATGTTTCATTTTTTATTTTAAGAAACCGTTTTCAGCCAAAAATGCCATACTGATGTTTGACTCAGTTTTTTGTTCCGCTGCTTTATCACCCAGCAATAGACGCTCAATATAACGAGCCAATACATCTACTTCCAGATTTACTTTGCTTCCAACCTGCCATGTGCCAATATTGGTACGCTCAGCAGTATGAGGGATGAGATTCAAACTCAGAATATTGCCACGTAGATGGTTAATGGTCAGACTAATTCCATCGACAGTTACAGAACCTTTTTCAGCTAAATATTTTGCCAATTCAACAGGTGCTGTTACTTCAAAATATAATGAACGCGCGTCTTCTCGAACGACTGTAATTTCTCCTAGACCATCAACATGTCCACTCACAATATGTCCACCAAAACGTGTTGTTGGCAACATTGCTTTTTCGACATTGACGGATTGACCTACTTTCCATTGACCTAAAGTCGTTCGATTTAAGCTTTCACGAGACACATCTGCAGCATACCAATTGCTTCCCCACTCGATCACTGTGAGACAAATTCCATTGGTCGCAATTGAATCACCTAAATGTACATCAGACATATCCAAATCAGTTTGAATACGTAGACGTACATCACCGCCTACACTTTGTAAGCTCTCAACCTTACCTAAACTTTCAATAATGCCTGTAAACATGGGAGTTCTAACCTAATCTTATGCAATATATGCCATAGTGAATCGAATACCATAAAGCAAAGCCTTATAGATAACAAGGGACTCCAAGTTCAAATACCTGCAATAAAAAAGGCGATTCATCAATCGCCTTTTATCATTTTTAACCTTAAATTATTGCATTTCAGAGACACGTTTATTGGCTGCCTGTTTAAGCTCAACCGTATTATTTAACAAGAAATGGCTAAAAAATAATTTATAGCCTAATACCCCTAAGCAAGCGCCAACAATCGGTGCAAAGATAGGCACAATAAAGTAAGGAATATCACGACCGCCCGTAAAAGCAATTGAACCCCAGCCTGAAAAATAGGCCACAACTTTTGGACCAAAATCGCGTGCAGGATTCATAGCAAAGCCTGTTAATGGACCAAAAGAAGCGCCAATGACAGCAACTAATAATCCCACCAAAATTGGTGCTAAAGCACCACGTGGCAAACCATTATGATCATCCCCAATCGCCATGATGAGCCAAAGTAATAACATAGTGATAAACATTTCCACCATAAACGCCTGTCCAATAGACAATAAATGATGTGGATAGGTTGAGAAAATTCCAGCCAACTCCAAACTCTCTACACTCCCCCGTACCATATGGTGTGTTTGCTCATAATCCATAAATAGATTGCTATACAAACCATAGACCAATAGTGCGCCTAAAGCAGCACCAGAAACTTGAGCAATAATATAGAAAGGAACTTTACGTTTATCAAAACCAGCAAACAGTGCTAATGCAATCGTAACGGCAGGATTGAGATGAGCTCCAGAAATACCTGCAGATAGATAAACAGCCAATGCTACAGCCAAGCCCCATACAAGGCTGATTTCCCATAGCCCTAGACTTGCTCCTGCAAGTTTAAGCGCAGCCACGACACCAATACCAAAAGATAAAAAAACTGCGGTAGCAAAAAATTCAGCTATACATTGCCCCAACAAGCTGGGTTCCGAGCGACTCATCACAACCTCTCTTGGTCAGTGCTGCGTATAGGCATGACCTGAAATAAAGCTCGGCAAAATATATTCATTTTCGAAAATGAGCAATATTCTTCTGGTAGTTTTTCAACCAAATAGTAAAATATTTTTTGTAAATAAAAAAGATTAAGCCACGCAATAAAAGTATATAAGCAATTGTTTTTAATTAATTTAAAGGTAAATAGTTATTCAGAAAAACTTATTTAAATTCAATGACAATTCATGTAAAAACAATCATTTATTTTATAAAATTATATGTATTAACAAGAAAGTGAAAAAAATAGAAAATAGACACCACATTATCCAAAAATGGTGTCTACTTTAATTTACCAAAGTGCAAGCTGAGTACTATTGCCTGTCGTATCAACACCACCTAACTCAGCAAAATGATATAACTGCCCTAAAAGTTGTCGTAATGGCGGGCCAGACTTCGCATGGGTATCCGTAATCACAATAAACTCAAGCACACGTGCACGTTCTGATTGACGCTGTTTACTCACTCGATAACGCGGTACATCTTGAGTTAGCAAAGTCACTTTGCCGCGCTTTAAATTAGCAGTCAGCAAATCTTTAGGCTCAATATTTCCATCAGTCGAATAACTAGTCAAAATATAGCGTGCATTAATTGTTTCCAATAACTTTTCATAAGCTTCTTTGGCATATTTAGAAGAGTTATAAGGACTTGGGCGCTCTTTACGCCATGCTCGATCAATTCCACTCTTAAAGCCTTTGGTATCAGGTGATGGTAAATCCACTTGATCCCATAAAGTCAGGGCATTGAGAACATGGTAATTACTACTGTAGGCATGCTGATTATAAGGTGGATCAAGATAGGCAACATCAACTTCGAAACCACTCATTTGGTTAGCTAAATGTTGTGCATCGACACACCACATTTCAGCCGCAGGTCGTTTGGGATCTCCAATCTCACAGAAACGACTCGGTGTAAGCCATATTAATGACTCGATTCGTTCTAGCGCCGTTTGAGTTCGACCACCCCAACCCTGATGAAAGCTCTTAAATACACCACTGGTATTACTAACAAAACTTGCTGAATATAAAAGTGGTGCCAATAGAGCACTCATTTCCACATCATTGATTGCACCTTGTGCTTGCCAAGTTGCGATCTGTTGACGAATTGCATCAATACGCATCCCATTGCGGCGTTTGAAAAACAAACGGTCACGAGCAGGATCATACACATCGTCATTACGTGGACAAAGATTATGTGTCACCCAGCCTTTGACTTCTGGCAATCGATTCAAATAGTCGATCGCTTTTTGATAGCCACCTAATTCTTTAAATGCGGGTGCATCAACACAGGCTAAAATCGCGTTGTTCAATGCATGGCTATACGGTTCCCAGTCATTTGCAATAACACGATAGCCGTTTTGACGTGCTAAACGTGAGACCACGCCACTCCCTGCAAAGAAATCAGCAAAAATCGGTGGATTCTTTTTCTTACTATTCAGTGTGCCCGTAATCTCAAGTGCTTCCAAAATGAGATGAAGCAGTCGACGCTTATTGCCTAAATAAGGTACTAGCTGATGAAAAAGATATTCGTCAGTCGTACGTGCTGCATGACGACGCTTGTGATAAACCGATGGTTCTGGATTCATATCATCTCTTGGATAGGGAGCAATCTTAGGCGAATATCTTGCCCAAGTTGGGTTACATCGACTAAATCAAAACGCAATTGTTCTGCCATTGTACTCAATTCAGCATTGAACATTGCACGAGCAGATTGACCAAGTAAAGTCGGTGCAACATAACTGATCATTTCATCAACTAAACCTTGCTGTAAAAAAGCCGTTGATAAAGTTGCGCCCGCTTCAACCAAAACATCATAAATTTGATACTGCTGAGTTAAAGTTTGTAATAATTGACTTAAGGGTTGCGGCGCCAATTGTATCACGCCTAAATCAGCAAGTTCTTGACGAAATGGTGTCATCACCATCACTGTTTCAGGATTTTTCAAAATCTTCGCTGAAAGTGGTAACTGTCCTTGGCGATCCAATACAATACGCTTCGGCTGAACCACGGTACTTAGCTCAATACCGTCCAATGCACGTACATTCAATTCACAATCATCGGCTAAAACGGTTTGAATCCCTGTAATCACAGCACCCGAAATTGCACGCCAATGTTGTACATCTTGTCTAGCGATTGCTCCAGTAATCCATTTTGATTCTCCTGAAGCCATTGCAGTACGGCCATCTAAACTTGATGCAATTTTCAAACGCACATACGGTGAACCCGTAGACATCGCTTTTAAAAAGCCCAAATTGAGCGTTTTTGCAGTTTCTACACAAATTCCTGTTTCAACTTCAATACCCGCTGCTTTTAAAATTTGAACGCCTTTTCCCGCGACTAATGGGTTAGGATCTGAACAAGCGACCACGACTTTCTTCACCTGAGCTTTAACCAATGCTTCTGCACAAGGCGGCGTTCTACCATAATGTGCGCATGGTTCCAAAGTCACGTAAGCTGTCGCGCCTTTAGCATGTTCGCCCGCTTGGCGAAGTGCAAAAACTTCTGCGTGGGGTTGACCCGCTTTAGGGTGATAACCCTCTCCAATCAACTGCCCATCTTTGACAATAACGCAACCCACATTAGGATTCGGCTTGGTTGAATATTGCCCTAGTCGAGCCAACTCAATTGCTTGCTGCATCCAATATTGATCTTGGGATAAATGATTTTGCGTGAACTCAGACATGATTTCTCTAACTTATGCTTCATTTTCACGTTGTTGCATTTGCTCAATCTGACGACGAAATGCTTCAACATCTTGGAAATCTTGATAAACAGAGGCAAAACGAACATAGGCAACATGGTCTAGCGCAAACAATGCCTGCATGACAATTTCACCAATGGTTCTCGACTTCACATCTCGCTCACCTAAACGTCGAATTTGTGATTGTATATCACTTAAAACCGTTTCAATTTGCTCTTGGGTTACTGGACGTTTCTGTAAAGCATGCATCAATGAGCGGCGCAATTTTGCTTCGTCAAATGGTTCACTTTTTGAATCAGATTTAATGACCCGCGGCATCACCATTTCATAACTTTCAAAGGTGGTAAACCGCTCACCACAAATCGTGCATTCTCGACGACGACGGATTTGACAACCCTCAGCCGCAAGGCGAGAGTCGATGACTTTACTATCAGCAGCGTTACAAAATGGACAATGCATAATGGTGCGATTATTTACTCACTTTGCTTAAGTGTAGCAAAGTTTCTGCAATTGCTGAACTAGCACACCAAAGGCATAAAAAAACAGCCTTATTCGGCTGTTTTTTAAACTTCAAAGAATAATGAATTATTCGATACGCTCGCCATGTTGGCTAAGGTCAAGACCCATGCGCTCATCATCAGCACTTACGCGGATACCAATCACAAGATCAATCACTTTAAGGATAATGAAAGTTACTACTGCGCTATATACCATCGTTGCGAGTACACCTTCAACTTGCACCCATAATTGACCTGCAAATGTTGGAGCAAGCGCAACGTTAGCAGCTTTAATGATTTCATCACTGTAGAACACACCAGTAAGAATCGCACCAACGATACCACCAACTGCATGTAGACCGAAAGCATCCAATGCATCATCTGCTTTAAGCAGACGTTTAAGTGCTGTAATCCCCCAGAAGCACACTACACCACCGATTAAACCCATGATTAATGCACCACCCACACCAACGAAACCAGCAGCAGGAGTGATTACAACCAAACCAGCAACCGCACCTGATGCACCACCAAGTACTGAAGCCTTACCACGAACGAGACGTTCAACAATCAACCAAGAGAATGCAGCGGCAGCAGCAGCAACTTGAGTTACAAGAATTGCCATACTTGCACGAGCGCCAGCACCTAAAGCACTACCACCGTTAAAGCCAAACCAACCTACCCAAATTAAGCTTGCGCCAATCACAGTGAGCGTAAGATTGTGCGGTGCCATTGATTCGCGACCTAGACCAGCACGTTTACCCAACATGTACGCAGCCACTAAACCAGCTACACCTGCGTTGATGTGTACAACTGTACCGCCAGCGAAATCTAAAGCACCTGCTTTGAATAACCAGCCATCAGCAGCCCAAACCCAGTGAGTAATTGGTGCATAAACCAAGATTACCCAAACTGCAATAAACGCCATGAATGCTGAATATTTCATACGATCAGCAATCGAGCCGCTAATAATTGCAACAGTGATAATCGCAAAAGTCATTTGGAAAATAACAAACAAGCTTTCTGGAATAGTTCCACTTAAGGCATCAAATGCCACACCATTTAGCATTGATTTGGCAAAGTCACCGACATAGGCGCCTGAACCAGAGAATGCAAGCGAATAACCAACGATAACCCAAATTAAGCTGACTAGAATTGCCGCAGAAAGGCTAAACATCATGGTGCTGAGTACGTTTTTCTTACGAACCATACCACCATAGAATAGAGCCAAACCAGGGATAGTCATCAACAGAACCAGTGCTGTTGAAACGAGAATCCAAGCTGTATCGCCTGTATCAACTTTTGCAACTGGTGCAGGAGCTGGAGTGGCTTCTACAGGAGCAGGAGCTTCTGCTGCGACAGTCACAGTTGATGCAGCCGCCGTATCAGACGCTGCTACAGTTTGTTCAGCAACTGGTGTTGATGCAGCATCTTCTGCCCAAACCATCGCTGAACCACCTAAGAGTGCGCCAGATAGACTGAGCGCCATAAGCATTTTTTTCATTCGTGTCCCCCAACCTTATTTTGTGAGCTATTTCTCTTAATTCTAACTCAGCAAACTTTGTGCCAATTTAGACAGCATCTGGTCCAGTTTCACCAGTACGAATACGGATGACTTGTTCCAAATTCGTGACAAAGATTTTACCGTCACCAATTTTCCCAGTGCTTGCAACACGAGTGATAGATTCAATAACCGCATCGACCATTTCATCGCTAATCGCAATTTCAATCTTTACTTTCGGTAAAAAATCAACGACATACTCTGCACCACGATACAGTTCAGTATGACCTTTTTGACGACCAAAACCTTTTACTTCAGTTACGGTAATCCCTTGAACACCAATATCAGAGAGTGCTTCACGCACATCATCGAGTTTGAATGGTTTTACAATTGCAGTTACAAGCTTCATGTGTGTTTTCCTTCGGCTTATTTTCACCAGTAAGGTTTTATGTTCAATTTTCATGCCAATATTTGAAGGTTGGGGATTTTCAAACCATCAGCAAGAGCTTTCTTTATAACCTATTTGGACGTCAAGATGTAGATATTCAATCGAAAATAAGTTTCATTTGCTCCTGTTTAACTGAATTTAGATATCGATGGCATCAATGCGTTGAACAGGGCTATGGGATTACTACAAGCAATGGTACACTTGCCTACAAATACATATAACCTATTGAGCGCTTCATGATTGAAACTCTTTTACAAGCCATTCTTGAACAAGTTGATCAACCTAAAAAAGATTTAGAAAAAAATTTACGTGCTTTGCTCAATGAAAGCGTCGAAAAATTAGATTTAGTCTCTAAACAAGAGCTGGAGCGCCAGAAAATAGCGCTAAATTTGGCAAACCAACGCCTCGCTGCGTTACAACAGCAAATGAGCACCCTAGAAAAAATGGTGCAAGATCAAAAATAAGCACCAGTTTAGCGCAGAGATCAACAAAAAATGATTAAAAATAAAGCACCATGATGGAACAATAATAAAATGTCTTTCGCAAAAATTTACACGAGGGGTTTATTAGGTTTACATGCCCCTCAAATCGAAGTTGAAGTTCATATCAGTTCAGGACTCCCCTCCTTAACCATTGTAGGTTTAGCAGAAGCCGCTGTAAGGGAAAGTAAAGATCGTGTTCGATCAGCAATTATCAACAGTGGTTTCTTGTTTCCAACCAAACGTTTAACGATTAATTTAGCACCTGCAGATCTTCCTAAAGATGGCTCCCGCCTAGATTTACCGATCGCACTAGGAATTTTAATTGCTTCAGGTCAACTTCCTGAAAATTGTACTGACGGCTTTGAATTTATTGGTGAACTTGCATTAGATGGACATTTACGCCCTGTTACTGGAATATTGCCAATTGCGATGGCTTGCCAACAAGCCCAACACCGCTTATGGGTACCTACTAATAATCTAGAAGAAGCCAATCAACTTCCGCAGTTTGAAGTTTATGCTGCCAATCATTTACAAGATGTATGTGCACACTTTTTGGGCACTTCTCATTTATCAGCATCACCCAAACATGAAAATTTAACTACTACTCAGTATCAATTTGATCTTGCAGATGTCAAAGGTCAATTACGTCCACGTCGTGCACTAGAAATAGCAGCAGCGGGTGGACATTCTTTACTTTTCAAAGGTCCACCTGGTACAGGTAAAACATTACTGGCTTCTCGGCTACCTTCTATTTTGCCACCACTCAATGCCCAAGAAAATTTAGAAGTCGCAAGTATTTATTCGGTTGCAAATGCTCAACATACTTTTGGACAACGCCCCTTCCGTGCACCACACCATACTGCGTCAGCGATTGCATTAGTTGGAGGCGGTTGTCATTTACAAACAACTATGCGACATTCCAAACAACTATGCGATAAATTACAGGTTTTATCTTTACAGTAATCTTTATTTGAAATAAATCATTGAATATAAAAAATAATTTAATATAATTTAAAACAATATCAAAGTACTAACTATATATTTGGATCTTGCAATGTATAATATCTTTTTAAATAATATTAAAGCAGCACGTAAATTAAAAACACAAAAAAATATTGCTGAAGTAAGTCTGAGTATTTTTAGAATGCTTATTCAACATATTTGTATTTCAAATGCAGAATATATAAATATTTTAGCTAAAGAAAGTTCTGAAAACATGTCAAAAATTGATATTAGTTTTATTGAGCTATCTCAACCGGCCGATGGAACATGCGTTGATTTTATAAGTAACTCTCTAACACAGATAGCAAAATTGAAAAACAGCTCTTTAGCTAGATTCTACTTTGAAGATAAAGATATTTCAAACGAACCTGCATTAGTAGAATGGCTACAAATCAAAGAAATATCTTTAAGAAATATCTTACATACATATGTTGAAGATCGAAATGAAAGTATCTTTGGTCATGGTATTTCATCAACTAATTTATTTTTAGATATCGATATTATTGAATATATTTTAGAAAAATTAAAAGTTTATCTACCAGAAAGTAAAGGCGACGATTTTTTATTTTTTCCTAAAAATTTTAATATCTCTACTCCTATTCAAACATTAAGATTATTTGATGGAAATCCTACGTGTTACAGAAAAATCAAAAAAACTAATAATGGGATGATTCATGTTACTGCTAAAGTTCAAACATCCTTAACAAACGCTACCGATCAATCTTATGAAGTACCAAATAAAATTTTTAATATTTCTACAAAAAAAACTTATGAGGTATATGAATATAATGATTGGAATCCGCTAATTTTTTTACCAGAGAGAGCTATATCAGTAGCTGACTTTACAGGACGAAAAAAAGAAATCACTGAGCTTATTGACTGGTTTAATGATCCAGAAGACTCAAAACGATGTCTTGTATATGGTGATGGTGGCATTGGAAAGACAACTCTCATTTTAGAATTTATGCATCGTGTCCTTGAAGGTTCTATTGAGGTCGAATGGAAACCCAGTGTTATTACTTTTTACACAGCAAAAAAGACTCGTTGGGGAATACATGGTTTAGAATCACTCACGAACAACAATCTAGGCGTTGCAGATGTCGCTTTACATATAGCACAACTATTAGAAGTCAAACTTGACAATAGTTGGTATCAAAAAGATGCAGAAACTATTATTCAAAAATTAAAAGGCTTACTTGAAAAAGAGAAGATTAAAAAAAATGAGCATCTCATTATTTTAGATAATACAGAAACTATGGCTGAAAATGATGATGATATTATTAATCTAGGTAAACAAATACACTTACTTTCCCGTTATGCTGGAAGAGTAATTCTTACTTCTCGTCGTACAGAAAGACTTGAAGCAAGACCAATTGAAACAACTAAATGGTCCGATGAAGAAGGTGTAGAATATATTCAAAAAAGAGGAGATATATTAAATATTGATGCAATAAAAAAGGCTGGCATACCTACTTTAAAAAAAATCACTCGAGAACTCAATAATAAACCATTGATTTTGAATGTTTTCATTCAATTTGCAAATGAACTACAAAGCTCACTTAATAGCGCATTAGATAAAGTGAAAAGATTACAGGAAAAAGACTTAGGGATGTTCTTGTTTTCTGATGTTTGGGAAAGATTTAATGAAAAAGAAAAGCACTTTTTACTTCTCTTAACCTATTTTGGTCCTGATCATGATCAATATTTTATGCAATTAGCTTCTGATAAAGCTAATTTAACTTTTTCTTTAGCTCAGAGCACATTAGAAGGTAGTAAAGGGATTTGTCAACTTAGTAGTATTGATGGCCAACTTCAGATTACTTTCAACAATGATTTTATGAAATTTTGTAAAGATAGAACTGTAAATTTTAATGATCAAACACATCCTCTTCAAAAAGATCTAGAAACAATCCAAAAAAGATATATAGAGTTTTTAAAACATATTGAAGTAGAAATATCAGATAATGATCAAAAAGCTTATTTAAGTAGGTTTGCACGGGCAGCTAGAAAATTCTTTAATGAGGGTAATAAAGAACAAGCAATTTCATACTATGAATTAGCGATAGATGAGGATCCAACAAATATTTGGTTATTAGAGAAGTATTCAAACACTCTATTTATATATAAAGATTTTCTACCAGCATTAGAAAAAATCAATAAAGCTACTAACATTGATCCTAATCACTCAGAACTCCAATTTACTAAAGGTAAAATATTAGCCAGAATTAAAAATAAAACCAAAGAATCTATAACGTGCTTAGATTTAGCTCATAAACTCGGGAAATCTATGCACC
The DNA here is from genome assembly GCF_023488045.1 of Acinetobacter sp. ANC5681. Taxonomy (NCBI): domain Bacteria; kingdom Pseudomonadati; phylum Pseudomonadota; class Gammaproteobacteria; order Moraxellales; family Moraxellaceae; genus Acinetobacter; species Acinetobacter sp. ANC5681. The sequence goes on along the minus strand of NZ_JAMFKZ010000007.1, from coordinate 62,074 downwards.
TATGTGAGTTACAAAAAATATATGCTTATTTAGCAGATGGAGATATAGAGCACGCAACCATATCATTAAATATCGCTAAGAGTAATATCCCTAACGATTCTTATTACCAAAAGTGCAAGATAGAAATTGAACGCTTAGAACGCAAAATAAATCAATATATATTGCCTCTATAGAAAATGTTACTTTAGATGTATTTATAGAATTACCTATAAGCACATTAATGAGGGTCAATAAATTTAACTTTTTAATAATCAATGAGGCAGTATGTTTTATATATTTCTTGATACGTGTGTTTTTTTAGATATTTCTACTAAGAAACAAGAATTACCACTAGTTTCTGCATTGGAAGAACTTGTTCGTACTAAAGTAGCAAAGTTAGTCGTAATTGACTTAGTAGCTCAAGAATATGAAAGAAACAAAGAAGAGGTCGCAAACAAAACAGCAAAACGATTATCTCAAGAATTTAAACAAGTCAAAGCAGTTGTAAGTGAGTTTGCAAAAAAAAATAAAGCTCAAACCATTGAAGTACTAAACGATATAAATGCAAGACTTCCTCTTTTGACTGATGCTAACTATGCAACCATTAACAGAGTTGAGAGACTAATTGAATCAGCGGAAAAAATAAGTATTAGCGAGCGCTCAAAGATTGCAGCCATTCAACGAGGCTTAGATAAAAAAGCTCCATTCCATATCAGTAAAAACTCAGTAGCTGATGCTGTAATTATTGAGCAATTTTATGAATTTTCATTAGGTGTCAATACGGCAGATAGTTGTTTTTTCATAACACATAATCATAACGACTTTTCTGCCAAAGACCATCGAAAGCCTCATACTGATTTTGAAAATATTTTCAATGGTAATACTTGTTATTTTAACAACTTAGCATCCGCAATCAACCAGATTGATAATAATTACTTAGCTGAAATAGAGTTTGAATATGACTTTACAGAAGAAACTCGGGGTTTAAGAGAAATTCTCGATGTATTAGACGAGCTAGTGGATAAAATTTGGTATAACCGTCATCAAAATCTAATCTGGAAAATAAATGAAGGTGAGATAGAAATTGTTCCTAAAGGTACGAAACACTATGGTAATCATTTTATTCACGAAGATATTCTTGAAGGTGCAATCAAATCTGCCAAACAAGTTAAAGAGACATGTGAAGATGTTGGCCCTTGGAATGACTTTGAATGGGGTATGATTAACGGTAAATTGTCAGCTCTACGTTGGGTATTAGGTGACGAATGGGATATGTTAGATACCTAAGATAACAATCGATATCGTTTTCAACTGAATATTATATTTTTCAATCTCTTAAGTATGATACTTTACTAAGAAATATGAATAAAGATAGTTAGAACAGGATATTCCCCTTTCTCAAACCAACCGTACTACAAATTTAATTGTCTAATCGTATAACTCTCAAAACCACTAAATCAAGTAGAGCCATTTCAATTTATCTTCTTAAGATTGCAAAACAATAAAATACAATATATGGTATCAAAATTCAAAGAACTACCACTATATATAGTGGTTATTAAAAATAGAAACATTTTAGGAATAATTTGTAGAAAAATTTGCATACTCTTTACTGTTCAGTTATTATTCATTTAACTTGATCTGTAAGTCAATGATCTTGGAGGTGAATATGACTCATTTCAATCCTGATATGCTTAGTATTGCACGAAACTTTCGTGGCCTTAGTCAAACTGAACTAATTGCTGGAATGGGACAGTCTATTACTCAGGCTTCATTATCTAAAATTGAAAGTGGGGACTTAAAACCTTCCGATGAAGTTATCCAAAATCTATCTAATGCCCTACATTTCCCTATACGATTTTTTGAACATATTGAAAAGCTAAATGCACTGCCGATTAGTTTGCATGCATACAGAAAAAAAAGCTCTACCACAGCTAAAGCATTGAGCCGTATGAATGCTGAAATGATGTTAAAAATGGGCCATGTACAAACATTAGAATTGCTCACAAATGTACCAAAAAGAAAAAACTCCTTACCAACTTTTAAAATTGGCATAGATGTAAACACCCCTCAAGAAGCGGCTAAAAAGCTTAGATCATTGTGGGTGCTAGGAAATGAACCTCTTGAAAACCTAACTGCCACTGTGGAAGATGCAGGGGTTTTAGTCTTTTTATGCGACTTTAAAGATAACAATGTTGATGGCGTATCCTTAAAAATGCATGGCGTGTCTCCATGCGTATTTCTAAATGCAAACCAGCCAAATGACAGAATACGCTTCACATTAGCACATGAACTTGGGCATTTGGTCCTCCATGAAGAGCCATCTGAATTCATGGAAAAAGAAGCAAATGACTTTGCTGCCGAATTCTTAATGCCAGAAGAAAAAATTATTGATCAATTAGGTTCAACCAATTTAGCTCATTATCTAAGACTTAAAAAGGAATGGAAAACCTCAATGGCGGCCTTAATCTATAGGGCGTCAGAGTTAGGAACTATAACTTCAAGTCAAAGTGCCAATTTATGGCGGCAGATGGCTATGCGTGGTTATCGTAAAGTTGAACCAAATGAATTGGATCGAGAACCGACATATAGAGTAGCTTCCATGCTCTTTGACTACGCAATAGATGCAAAAAAAACATCAACATCTGTCATTAGTGAGTTATCTCAATTATTTGACTTATATGAAGATGACTTTAAAAAACTATATTATTTTGACCTAGATTCAATGGAGACTATTGAGATGGTTTCATAAATTAAAAAGCCGACTCTATTGGGTAGAGTCGGCTTGATAGATTTTCACACAGGAAAGGCATATGGCTCTAAGCCCTACGCATACCTCATGTTAGATCTGGCTGTCAGAACCCCATTCTAACATTTAGGCCCGTAAATCTCAAGATTTACCCGCTTATTTTGGTATGCGCCCTGAAAAACGAGCCGCCAAAATAGGAGGGCTAACAATGCCTACCGAAAATCAAGACTTCGTGTTTTGTAAATCTTATCGCCATAAATCTGGAAAAATTATTGTCCATCCAACTGGATATTTTAAATTTCCCAGAACTCGGCCATTGAAAGAAGAAAAGGATACTATCCGTAATAAAAAATCGGATGATCCTGATAACTCAAACTCAATATCGTAAACAAGGTTAAATAACCTACTGCTATGCAACAAAGTTCACAGTAGTAGGTTACTTAATTTTTCTGATCGCACTTAATTTTATGCCCCATTTTAGTACATGGGCTCAGAGAGAATTATGACAACTCAACAGCAGTTTCTTGACCTACTTTCCGATATTGAACCCTCTACAACAACGGTTAATGATTGTTCAAGCGCACATAATACGCTTCGTGATGCTTTAAAAGTGCATAATGAATTCAGCAAAGTACATGTGCATACATTCTTATCAGGTTCTTATAAAAGAAATACGGCAGTACGTCCGACTACCATAGGCGGAATCACACAAAGGCCAGATGTAGATATTATTGCCCTTACAAATCACACAATTAATGATGACCCTCAAATTGTCCTTGATGCAGTACATACGGCATTAAAGGATATTGGATATACCGATCTTACCGTTAACCGTCGTTCAGTAAATGTTAAGTTGAAAAAAGTTGATATGGATGTTGTCCCTATCATTTCAGATGGATATGGCGGCTATCTGATTCCAGACATTCATCTTGAAGAATGGCTAGTTACCAACCCTCCAGCTCATACCGAGTGGACTGTTGAGGTGAATAAAAATGCAAATGGTCGATTTAAGCCTCTTGTGAAGCTATTTAAATGGTGGCGTCGTGAGAACTTGTCTGATTTAAAAAGACCAAAAGGATTCATTTTAGAATGCCTGGTTGCCAAGCATATGAATTACTACGAATCCAACTATGAAAAGTTGTTTGTTTATCTTTTAGAAACGATCAGGGATTCTTATGGGATTTATGCGTCACTAGGCATAATTCCACATTTAGAAGATCCTGGTGTTGCAGGCAATAATGTTTTTTCTGCGGTTACAGCAGATGAGTTCAAAACTTTTTTTGAAAAGGTAGAAGAACAAGCTGCTATTGCACGAAACGCCTTAAATGAAACAGATGATGATAAAGCATTAGCCCTATGGCGGCAGGTTCTGGGTAATCGTTTTCCACGTTCGGCTTCACACAAAAGTGCAAACTCTGCTGATATGGCCAGCTCTTTAATCCGTTCTGCTCTAGGTGCGGGATTAACATTTCCATCAACCCCTGTTTATCCAAATAAACCAGGAGGCTTTGCGTAATGGAACTGCTAAAAACACCATTAGAACGCCTAGCTCAAGAACGGCAGTTATTGACTGATCTTGAGAAAGAGAAAAATAGTTTTAAGATTCAGGAATGGAACTCAACAGACACAAATGAACTGCATTTGAACTTCTCTCTAAAGATAGGAACTATAGATTTTAATGGTGTTTTAGTATATCCAGAGCTTTTCCCAGAGCTACCAGCATATATACGCCCACAAAAATCTGGTGAAAGATGGAGTATCTTGCACCAGTATGGTGGTTCAGGAGTGCTGTGTCTAGAATATGGCCCAGATAATTGGAATACCAATATCAGTGGAGTGGATCTAGTTAGAAGTGCCCAGCTTCTTTTATTAACAGATGCAATGACTGTATTGGAGATGAATGTAGAACCTGTACCATCTAGGCATTCTGAAACAATAGGTCAAAAATTAAGAAGTGTTTCAGAAAGGTTCATTGAAACACCTATGTTACGTCACATACTCTTGGGTAGTGATTCCGAGAAAATGGACTTTAAGATTGCCATCTCAAGCTTTCGAGACAAAACCGTTATTGTTCCAACAAATATTCAGAACAAACCTCTACCTGACATCGTACCATCATTTTCTAATGAAAGATTTGAATTGTCTGGATGGGCAATACGAATTGATTCTGTTCCTCAATTAAAGGAATCCGTAAATGACCGAGTTTCATTAGAATCCTTTTTAGGCAATTTATGGCCTGCTCAGGAGGAATTCACAAGTTCCATACAGCCTATATTGTTATATGACATAAAGGGTAACTTGGAACTATTCTTGGTTAATAATACAGCACCACTTTTCGTAAGTTATCCTGCTATTAATCTACATGATGATCAGAGCCAAAGATTGCCAGCACAATTTAGCCATCTCAATGATATAAGGGTAGCAATAGTAGGTCTTGGATCGTTAGGAAGTAAAATTGCAATTTCACTGGCACGGTCGGGTTGTAAAAACTTTCTACTTATTGATGATGATATTCTGCTCCCCCACAATCTTGTCCGTAATGAACTCAACTGGTTAGATGTTGGCTTTGCTAAAACCTATGCTGTTGAAAGAGCATTAAAACGAACAGCATTAGACATACAAGTTGAAACGTATGAAATGCAAATTGGTGGACAGGAAAATCCTCATTTAAATTCCAATATCGCTAATGCCATTGCCACATGTAATCTGATTGTTGATGCGACAGCAAATACCCATACGTTCTTAACATTAGCTGCAATTGCTAAAAGAAAACACATTCCCATGGTATGGGGTGAAATTTTTGGTGGCGGTGGTGGAGCAATGATGGCCCGTAGTCGTCCAACGTTAGATGCCTCCCCCTTAGAACTTCGCAATCATATTTATGGTGTCTTACAAACGTTGGAACCAATTCCAGAGGGCAAAGTTAATAATTACGGCTTTCAAACACAAAACCAAACATATATAGCATCAGATGCAGATGTAACAGCTCTTGCAGCATCTATGACGCAGTTCACATTAGATACTTTATGTACAATTGATGAGCAATCCTCTTATCCATATTCAGCATATTTAATAGGGTTCCGTAGATATTGGATGTTTCAATGTCCTTTTGATACTCGTCCTATCGACTGTTCGGGTGCTTTAGTAGCAGAATCTCCTACGGATAAAGAAATATTTGAAAGGGAAAATGGCAATTCTATTGAAGAGCCTGAACCGATGAAAGGTTAATACTGATGCTGAAAATATCCATTCCTACTGACATACAAGTTTTACTGGTAAAAGCCCTATTGAAGTCTGGAACCCACGAATGTGGCGGTGTTTTAATGGGTGAGCATATTGGTACAAACCATTTTAGAGTTAACTCATTAACTATTCAAAAGAGTGGAACGATAGCATCCTTTGTACGTGGAATTACGGATGCTATTAAAGCAATCCGTCTTTTTCATAAATCAACAAACAATAATTATCAAAAATTTAACTATTTAGGTGAATGGCATAGCCATCCTCTCTTCAGTGTACAACCCAGCAGTAAAGACCATCACACCATGAGGGAATTGGTGTCCGATCCAAAAGTGGGTGCAAATTTTGTAGTCTTACTGATTTTTCATTTAAAAAACAATCATCTTGATGGCAGTGCTCACACCTACCTACCAGATGGTTCCTGTTACCGATCCACCCTAGATTTAGAGAGATAATAATGAGTGCGAGTCTGTTAGAAAAACAATCAACTGGTGGTGCGATTGCACGAGTAGGATTTGAATATCAGGATGCATTTGTATTAAGGAGCTTACCGCTATGGCTTTCACAAAGTGCATTTAGCCATATAGTGAGTGAAGCATTAAGTGATATAGAAGTTTGTTATTTTTCTTCGGAAAAGTCATTACATGTAATGTATGAAGCAAAAAATCACTCCTTAACGGCTACGGAATTTTGGGATGAAATAAGGCGTTTTAAAAGTCTTTTTGATACCCACCCAAAAAACTTTATTTGGTTTAATTTAGTATGCCCAAGTTATAACACCGCTATCTCACCATTAATTTCAAAAATAGACCGATTAAGAGGGGTTGGATCTTCTTATGATGACGACTCTTCAGTTTCAGTGAATGGGCGCTCGGAATACCTTGATTGGTGTGTTGGTAAAAAAATTGATTTCTCTTTAGCTGAATTTGCTCTTGATTATGTTGGTTTCATAACTTTTAATTCTGAGAATAGTGAGTCTATATTTCTAAGTGAAATTCAAGACACAATAAATATTGAACTGCTCAGGAGTCAGGTCAAACAACTAAAAGATCAGTTTAAAAACCTGATTTCTCGTTCTTCTTTTGGTCCAATATATCGCAAAGACTTTGAAAATTTTATTTGCCATGCTCTTGAAGAAGATAGAAGCCAGTGGCTATTAGATCCTATTAAAATTAATCTTTCAGCATCATCCAGTCAGTATCAAGACTTAAACTTAGATATTAGTGATTTCAATGGTCCTGATCGTGCTCAAAAAACCTCCAGCGACTGGAACAGCCTAATCAAAAAAGCAGTATCGATTGGGGATTTCATTCATAACAGTGGTGACCGTAGAACCCTCCTTATAGATGGCAAACAAAGAATGTCCACTGCATGTATGCTTGGCTATGTTTTTAGTGCCACACGTAATTTCCTACTCGAAATAGAACATAATGGCCTCATTTATCGCACTGATGACCATAAACAGAAAGAGGGACAATTTTTTACTAAAATCGAAGCTGTTGAACCACAGGGTGAAACTGAAGCCATAGTCGCTATCGGATTTCCTACAGCTATAGGTAAAGACATTGACTCTACGATTAATGAAGTAAAGAGCTTGCCTAGATTGAATTTAGAAAGCTCTCATGCCATTGATAATATGGAGACTCTAAATCTTGCTGTGAGAGAGGCAAAATCTGCTTTAGTTTCATTTAAATCCGAAAATAAGTTATCTAAATTACACCTCTTTATTAAAGCACCCTCAGTTTTTGCAATGGTCTTGGGACATCGCTTGAATGGTATTTGCGATATCCAGCTTTACGATTGGGTAGATGGGCAATATATCCCTACAGCCGAACTGAACTTATAAGAAGAATTGATTATTCGATAATATTACCAATAGAGAGGTTGATCATGAACAATCATTCTAATGAAGAAAATACTGATAACTCTTCAGATAAAAAATCACCCGCATTCAAAGTCCTTGAATCCAATGCTGAAAAGTTCTTAATGGTTTGGTGGTATGGGGCGTTAGCAAAAGCTGATCGTAGAAATGCTCAACCTAAAGTTCATGTGGCTTTTAGGGAACTTCTGGAAGATTACACACCCACAGATAATTTTATTTTTATTGATGCAAATATAACAGATTTGATGTCTTGGCCTATTGGAACAGTTTGGCACCATGAACGATTAGTTGACTATCTTCCTTTGGAAATACGGGAATTTGATATTGATCATACAAATTTTAAACATACCTTTGTTCAAGCATATAAGCGAGATGAAAAGACAGGAAAAATAGATCATTTCTTCTCAGACAGGAATAAGTTTTATATTAACCCAAGCCAACGTGAAAATTGTATTTCTTTCTCTTTAAAGGATCAGGAATATAAGGAGCTTCTCGTACCTTGTTTTGAGTTTCTGGTGAGAGGATATGGCCTCTCTACAGAACTTCCTAGAATTCTAACAACATATGATGAGGTCGAAAGACATGAAAGGCTCTACACCCCTCATCCAGAAGAAGAAAATACATGGACTATCCTTATAGGTGATAGTCTCACATCAGATGATCATGTATTTATTGCCTACTATAAATATAGCGAATATACCCAAGATGCCGTAAGAATCTTATTTAGCAGTATTGCAAAACATGATGATTTTATCCAAAGAAACCATATATACCCTAAAGTAATGCCGTGGCATAAGGAAACGAGAAAAATTAGGGTTTCAGGTTTTTGTATTCCTGACACCAATGCTTTTTTAGCCTTGACAATTCTTGGAATAGAACTACCTGATCAAACACTTATCAGACGTGTTCCAAAGGTAATTCACCGCATTAAGAAACCTGTAGATGTCAACTCACCTAATCCTCCTCAGTTGCAACTAGGTCCTGGTCAGATTAACGTATCTGAAGATCAAGGAGGGCGCAAACCATTATTACAATCGGTTATTTTAGGTCATGAATTTACATGGTTAGGTTCAGGCCCTATCGGGGAAAAAAGTAAAACAAAGTATGAAAGAACCATCACCCAACCACAGAGAAAGAAAAATACTAAAGAAACCAATACAGTTGGTACAGGAGAACCTGATAGCTCTAAGGAAGTTCTAAATGTCCAAATTAACCCGACCACTAATGGAGATACAGAGTTTGAAGCTCCATATCATGGAAGAATCATGGGCCTATGGAATGCATGTTTAAAGGCACGCTCGTTAAATCCCAGTATTGTCAATGCAGTCCACTATTATACTTTTGAGGAAGAGTTTGATTACAGCGATAAACCCACTCTCATGGCTTTTTTCGTTAATTCAGAAACATTAAATAATAAAGATATTACAGATGGAGAAAAACAAACTTATAAAAATTGGTGTTATGCAAACTCAAATAAAACAGCACTTCGTGGAGCATTGGTCATCCGATTATCTCTTGTAAATTGCCCTCCAGTTTATCTTTTCGATATACAACCAGCGACTTACGTTTCAACTGTAGATGGGGAAAGTGTTCTCAAGGAGCGTGGGCATGCTGGTCTAATATTTAGGTCAAGAACCGTAGAACAATTTGAGCAGTATATTTCTGGGCTCATGGAGAGCCTGCCTTTGTCAGAGGGCTCTTATACGACAACTCTCCTAGGCTCCAATTTGGTTACTCAATTATTTGTTTTTAGACATTCAAAATCTGCTGGCTTGTCAGAGGGTGAATCAACGTTATTGAATGCTCTAAGAAAAATTGGAATTACGAATATCAAGTTAAAGGAGGAAAAGGAGGAAAAGGAGGAAAAATAATTTTCGAATCTTACAATTGTGACCATCTTCTTTTAGCCTATTCCATAATTCTTTCCTATGGGTAATTTTATTACATATCAAATTGAATTATATATAGTTTAATGGCACTTTTAAGTGCCATTAAACTTGGGTACCACTTGTGACTAGATAAGCACCTATATTAGGAATATTTAACCTTTTTAAACTCAGTGTTCTGAATCCTTTGGTATATTTTCAATAATGCAATGATGAATATCATCGTGATTGTTGAGTGATGTTTCAGCCTGAATAGTGACATGCTCAATACCTAGATTTTGTATGACATTCTCCAGATCATGTAAGAGTATCTGCACTTCCTGCATACTCATTTCTTCACTTACAACAATATGGCAGGATAAAATATAACGTTTACTTGTCAGACTCCATATATGTAAATCATGTACACCTTGAATTCGCTGGTCTTGAAGAATGGTTTCTTTGATTTCTGCCAAGTCAAATTTTTCTGGTGTACCCTGCATTAAAACATGCGAAGCCTTTACTACAACTGAATATCCACTGCGAAGAACAAGTATTGCAACTAGAACACTGGCTAAAGTATCTGCCCAGGCCCATCCAAAGAAGTAGATACATAGCGCAGCAGCAATTGCGCCAATAGAACCTAACAAATCACTGAGTACATGCAGGTAAGCACCTCGCATATTCAAGTCGTGTTCGGTATCACTACCTTTAAAAATCATTACTGCAACAATGATATTAATCAGCAATCCAATACTGGCAACGATCAACATCCCTTGTACTTCAATATGTTGTGGCTGCTGGAACCGTAGAATTGCCTCAATAAAGATGTACAGTGCGATACCAACCAGTGTAATACCATTCAATGCAGCAGCCAGTATTTCAAAGCGTTGATAGCCGTATGTTTTATTTTTGGTAATCTGTTTTTGACCGATAAAGACTGCTGCAAGTGCAATACCAAGTGCAACAGAGTCACTCAGCATGTGGCCAGCATCCGAAATCAAGGCCAAACTATTGGTAATAAAACCACCTATAAATTCCACTGCCATAAAAATGGTAATCAGTAAAAAACTTATGGTCAGAATTTTTTTATTACTCGGGATATGGCTGTGGTCGTGATCATGATGATGACCACCATGACCGTGATGGTGTCCTGAGTGATCATGGTTGTGTTTATGGCCGTTACCATGACTATGCTTATGCCCAGAATGATCATGTTCAGAGTGTTTATGCTTGTGATCTTGTGTATGGTTGTGCGAAGACATTTTATAGCATTCCTGATTATGGCTCTAACTGACTACGCAATGGATGATTGTTGTAGTAATCACCGATGTATGTAATCTTATTATTTTTAACCTCAAAAAATGAAGCACCTTTAAAAGTGATTACTTTTGCGTCTTTTTTACCAGACTGGTCTTTTTTATTGAGGGTTCCCTGAAGCTGCCATTCGACAGCAACCTTATCACCAACAATGAGTGGCGGGGATGTAAGCGTCATCTTCCGATCAGGAATGACTGTTAATAAAAACTTGGGTACCTCAATTACAGATGCTGTACCTTTACGGGTTTCTTCATTACTTGTATTGAAATACTCAACATTCGGGTCAAGAACTTTAGTCAGGTCATCTGGCTGCGTACCATTCCAGATATTAAGATAGCTCTCCACGGTTTCCAAAGCTGTATTGATCGGTGCTTTTGCATGCGAAATTGAAGCTAATCCTAACGTCATAAGAATGAGTAAGAATGTCATGAAAAAAGGCTTTGATTTTTCCTCTTGACCATCAAAATCTTGCTTCAATTGATTGATATAAATAATGTTCATCACATTCACCTTAGACTTGAGTAAGTTCATCAGCGATCCGTTCGGCATCTTCCCTGGTATCGACGATTTCATAAGGTATGCCAAATGCCTTTACAGCCATTTCCGTCATCTTTCTGATGGCAACTCTTTTTTCCTGATCAGGTTCAATGCAGATAATTGCCTTACACAACTGATTAAGTTCATCTTTATGGTTTTTAAGCCAAAGACCACGTTGTTTAAAGTCTTCAGGTGTTTCTTGCATTGATAATTGATCATAAACAATCACAAACGGACTACTCATTTCCAGGAACTCCTGCATTTCCAACTGCCATTGAGGTGAATAGCCTGGAACTGCCTGATCTTGCTTAAACTCAACAAATGGGAAGTTTTCTATATCATGGATAATAAATTTCATTTACATGACCTCATATTCTGTTTCATCTTTTCAGGAATTCATCTCTTTCCATCAAAAGATGAACTCCATCGATGTGCTATTTCAAAGATTTACGTTCAATCTGTACGGTATGTTCATTCCAGCCTCCACCTAATGCCTTGTAGAGGTTGACCTGATTATTCAGGCGTTCCAGGCGGGTCTGTATAAGTGCCTGCTGAGATGCGTACAGTGTTCGTTGTGAGTCGAGGACTGCGAGATAATTATCTTCACCAGCATCAAAACGTAAGGTTGCCAACTTATGAGCATCCTGGCTGGCCGCAATCATTTGCTGCTGCGATTTGATCTGTTCATCTAGCGTAGATTTGCCAGCCAGCCCATCAGCAACTTCACGAAAAGCTGTTTGAATAGATTTGTCATAGTTGATGACTTCAATCTGCTTCATGATATGTGAGCGATCCAGATTTGCCTGATTTAAACCTGCACTAAATATGGGCAAGTTAATCTTGGGCATAAAACTCCATGCACCTGTACCTGCATTAAATAGATTATCCAGACTGGAACTTGCCGTACCCGCCGAACCCGTTAGGGTAATGGATGGAAAAAATGCTGCACGGGCTGCTCCAATGTTTGCATTCGCAGCCTGAAGCTTATGTTCTGCGGCACGAATGTCTGGACGACGTTGAAGTAGATCCGATGGTAAACCAACTGGTATATCCTGTATGACAACCTGATCAGGAATTTTTGGGGACTGGTCCAATTGGACCGCAAGTTCCTGTGTTAATGGCGAACCCAGAAGTAACACCAGAGCATTACGATCCTGTGCAGTAATACGCAAGAATTTTGCATAATTGATTTGTGCTGTGCGCAGTCCTATTTCAGCTTGACGTAAGTCAAATCGGGTTGCATTACCAACATCAACAAGTTTCCTGGTCAAGTCATAGGATTTCTGCTGTGTCGCCAAAGTCGCCTTGGTTAAACCTAACGTTTCCTGATCGGCCTTATAGACCAGATAAGCATTAGCAACTGCGGATACCAGACTTAACTGTGATGCTGTCTGGACCTCTTTAGAAGCCAAATAGTTCTGTAAAGCCTGATCACTCAGACTGCGTACTCGGCCCCATAAATCGATTTCCCATGCGACCGAAGTAACACCAACCTGATACATGCGGGGGTTATAAGCAAGATCAGACGGTAAACGCTGACTGGCTGACTCTGCGGTAACACTCACATGTGGTAAACGGTCAGCACGACGAATACGATACTGTGCTTCTATCGCCTCAACATTTAAAGCTGTCACCTTAAAATCATGATTGTTTTTCAATGCATGATCGATGAGTTGGAGCAAGACAGGATCGGTATAAAAGTCACGCCAGCCAATATCGGCTGCGACTGTTTGCTTTCCATTGTTCACTTGCCGCCCTGGATAAGCTTCTCCTGTTGGATAGTGTTCCGACATAGGAGAGACAGGTCGCTCATATATTGGTGCCATTGAACATCCTGCAAGAATAGTGGCAATGGTTAGTACACTCATTTTCTTGAGGAAAGTGTATCGGTTTAAATGAAGTGTTAAATTTTTCATTTTGAACCCTCCTGTACGATTGCTTTGGCCTGTTCTCTACGCAGAATAAAATTACGAATGACGACATAGAAAATTGGTGTAAACAGTAAACCAAAGATCGTCACGCCTAGCATTCCAGAGAAAACAGCGATACCCATTGTATGACGCATTTCTGCACCAGCACCTGTGGCTAATACCAGTGGTATCACACCAGCAATAAATGCAATTGAGGTCATCAGAATTGGGCGTAATCTTAATCGGGCTGCTTCAAGTACCGCATCAAAAGGATTCAAACCCTCATCCTCTTTGGCTCGGGCAAACTCCACAATTAAGATGGCATTTTTTGCAGCAAGTCCCACCAGAACAACAAAGCCAATCTGGGTAAAGATGTTGTTATCACTACCAGTTACCCAAACACCCACAATCGCAGATAACAAGGCCATTGGTGCAATAAGTAATACTGCAAAAGGCATTGACCAACTGTTGTATTGAGCTGCAAGGAAAAGGAACGCCAAAATAATTGCCAGAGCAAAAACCATGACCGCAGTATTGCCTGTATTCTTCTCCTGATAGACCAGATCGGTCCATTCATAGGTCATGCCTTGTGGCAATGTTTCCTGCACAATTTTTTCAATTGCGGCAGTTGCCTGACCAGATGAATAACCTGGTGCAGCGTTACCACTAATATCGGCTGATGGGAAACTGTTATAGTGCATAACACGGTCGGGGCCAGAACTACGCTTAATCGTGACAAAGGTCGAAAGTGGAATCATGTCTCCCGCTGCATTTCTCACCTTTAACAGATTAATATTCTCTGGTTGCATACGGAATGGGGAATCTGCCTGAGCAATTACACGATAAGTACGACCAAACCGATTAAAGTCATTGATATAGATTGACCCCAGATTGATTTGTAGTGTTTCAAAAATATCGGTCAGTGGTACACCTTGTGACTTCGCTTTTACACGGTCAATATCAACTTCAATCTGTGGAGCATTTGCCTGGAAACTCGCAAGCATACCGACAAGTTCAGGCGTCTGAGAGGCTTTCGCCATAATCTCGCCCTGTACACGTGCCAGTGTTTCAAAGCCTAAACCAGCCCGATCTTCAATTTGTAGCTTGAATCCGCCCATAGAACCTAAGCCAGGTACTGGTGGTGGTGGAAAGATGCCCGCAAATCCGTCAGGAATCTGACTGAATTTGCCCATTAATTTTCCAGCAATTGCTTGTGCTGACAATGATGGGTCTTGGCGGGCTTCAAAAGGATCAAGCATGGCAAACATTAAGGCAGAGTTGGGTACATTGACTGGACCACTTGGCGTAAGTCCTGAGAAAGCCACAACGTTTTCGACGCCAGGCTCTTTCAAAGCAATCTGCGTCATCTGTTTAACCACAGCTTCTGTTCGGTCTAAAGATGCACCTGTAGGTAATTGGGCAATACCAACCAAATAATATTTGTCTTGGGCAGGAACAAACCCTTGCGGCACTTTATTGAAACCTAACCAGGTTAGGCCAAGGAAACCTACATACAAGATGAGCATGATGGCACTTAAACGTATACTCTTGCGTACTGCGTCCACATATTTGTCTGATGCCTTATCAAAGAATCGATTGAATCTTCTAAAGAACCAGCCGAATAAGCGCTCAGTCAAATCACGTTTTCTATCTCCAGCCTGATGAGGTTTAAGTAATATGCCTGCTAAAGCTGGTGAAAGTGTCAAAGAGGTGATTGCAGATAAGATAGTTGAAATAGCGATAGTCAAAGCAAATTGGCGATAAAACTCACCCTGTAATCCTGTAAGAAATGCCGAGGGAATGAATACAGCAGATAAAACCGCAGTAATCGCAATAATTGGTCCTGTGACTTCAGACATTGCTTTACGAGCCGCCTCTTTTGGCGATTCGCCTAATTTAATATGCTGTTCAACGTTTTCCACTACTACAATTGCATCATCAACTACAATACCAATCGAGAGAACCAGCCCGAATAATGTCAGGGTATTTAGGGAGAAGCCAAAATAATACATAATTGCAAACGTACCAATTAGGGAAACTGGAACGGCAATTAAAGGAATAATGGATGCGCGCCATGTTTGCAGGAAGAGGATGACAACAATGACAACAAGTGCAATGGCTTCCAACAGGGTAGTAATGACTGATTTTAAAGAAGCTTTTACGAAAATATTCGGATCATAGGGAATTTTATAATCCATACCCTCAGGGAAACCCTTCTTCAATTTTGCAATCGTTTTACGGACCTCATTTGAAACATCCAGCGCATTAGCACCTGGGGTCATAAAGATTTGTAAGGCAGAAGCCGGTTTACCATTCAATAAAGCTCTCATATTATAGGCATCAGAACCCAGTGCAACTCGTGCAACATCTTTTAGACGGGTGATTTGTCCAGCATCCCCAGCCTTGACTACGATCTCACTGAACTGTTCTTCAGTGGTTAAACGTCCCAGCGTATTAACCGTCACCTGATAGGCGGATGTTGTATTTGGCTGTTGACCAACAGAACCTGCAGCAACCTGCATGTTTTGTTCACGAATGGCGGCAACCACGTCATTGGCCGTTAAACCACGGGCAGCTACTTTTTCAGGATCAATCCAGACACGCATCGAATACTCACCAGCACCGAAAATTTCTATATTTCCAACGCCTGGTAAACGTGCAAGCTCATCACGAACATTCAAGAGTGCATAGTTGGATAAATACAGGGGATCATGGTTCTTGTTGGATGACACCAAATTGATGACCATGAGAACATCGGGGGAAGTTTTTTCAGTTACAACACCAATTCGTTGAACTTCTTCAGGTAAGCGTGGCAATGCGCGAGAAACCCTGTTTTGCACCTGTATCTGTGCCTTATCAGGGTCAGTACCCTGTTTAAAGGTAACGGTCAGTACCATCTTGCCATCGGCTGCGGTTTGAGAACTCATATACAACATGTTCTCAACACCATTCACGACTTGTTCCAAGGGGGAAGAAACCGTTTCGGCAATGATTTTGGGATTGGCACCAGGATAACTTGCGATGACCTGTACAGTTGGGGGTGTAATTGCCGGGTATTCACTCAATGGTAATTTAAACAGTGATAAAGCACCTAGAATGACGATCAGCACAGAGATCACGACCGCAAATATTGGCCGATTGACAAAGAAATGGGGGAAGTTCTTCATGGCTTATTTCCCCTGAGCAGCATTTTCAGACGGAACAGGGGCTTGCATTGGAATGATATTTGGCTTGACCTGCATTCCTGGACGAACCAGTCCCTTAATAATGACTTTATCGCCAGTTTGCAGACCACTGCTAATAATCCGCAATCCATCAAAGACCGAGCCAAGTGTTACAGGTCTAAATTCAACCGTATTATTCGAACCAAGAACCAGAACAAAATTATTGCCCTGATCTGTACCCACCGCCTGATCATCTATCAGAATGGTGGACTGTTTATTTCCAGTGGTCAGCTTAACTCTGGCAAACATACCTGGTGCTAATTCACCTGAATCATTGGCAATAGATGCCCTAACCCGTAGCGTCCCTGTACGCTGGTCAATTTGAGTACTTACAAAGTTTAATTTCCCTGTATAAGGATAAGTTTCTGTATTTGCCAATCCCATTTCGATTGGCAAGTTGAATTGTCCAGATTTATTTTGTCCCTTTAGATTGAGAAAGGTTTTTTCATCAAGGTCAAAATAAACATACAGTGGATTGACGGAAACGATGGTGGTTAAGGCTGTGGCATTGCCTGTATTTCCACCTGCAATCAAGTTGCCACTGGTGACAAGAACACGGTCAATACGTCCTGAAATCGGTGCTGTAATATTGGTATAAGATAAATCGAGCTTCGCTGCACTGACGGCTGCCTGAGCTTCCTGTACCTGAGCCTGGCGGTTATTTTTGGTTGCCAGTGCATCGTCATAAACCTTATTGGAGACGGCACCACTTTCGACCAGTTTATTTGCTCGATTAAAATCCAGAACAGCCTGGCTGTACTGAACCTCTGCTGCTTTCAGTCGTGCCTGGGCTGTATTCAGAGCAACCTGAAAAGGTTCAGGATCAATTTTAAATAATACCTGTCCCTTACGAACATAACTGCCCTCGGGAACACTAACACTATTAATGACACCACCAACACGGGACTTGATTTCAACGCTTTGTGGTGCTGATAAGTAGCCTGTATATTCTGCGGTTGGGTTAAGTTCCCGTGTAATCACTTCCGCAACAGGAACTTGAGGGACTGGCATTTGAGCTGCGGCAGCTTGTGGATTGGGTGCATCTGGTTTATTCGTTGCTGTGTAGAGCAAACCACCAGATATAGCCACCCCCACTGCAACAGCAATTACTGTAATTTGTTTTTTCATGGTGCTTACCTTTCATGCAATGCTACAACACGCTCTCAATAAGGTTTCTGTAGCAGTTGCCTGTATGCTAGAGTTTCCAATAATTGGAAGATCAATAGATCAGCCTTAAAAATACATAACAAATTAACATATGTTTAATCATTCATATGTTTAGTGCTAAAATAACTTAAATATTGCTACTTGAATAGCAAATATGAATAAATGATCATATGTATATATTTTTAAGAAGAAAAAGGAGTGAAGAAAATGAGTGTTTGCTACATTACTCTGAAATATGCTTAGCCATATCCGATAGAACCTGACTTACATGAATATCATCTATTTCATAAAAGACTTGTTTAGCTTGACGTTCACCTTTGACTAAACGGGCTGAACGCAATAAACGTAGATTGTGACTGACCAAGGACTGGGATAAATCAAGGGCATCACTGATTTCACCTACTGAACTAGGTCCACGCATACAAAAAAGTAGAATTTTAAGTCGTGAAGCATCACCCAATAGCCGAAATGTTTCAGCTAAAGACATAATCTCCTCTTGAGATAATTCTGTAGGGTGATCTTTAAAACTCATATTTATACTTAAATTCCAGTCATTAGCGAAAATATAGATGTTTACATATTCTACCCTTGACCTTTCCATAATGGCAAGGTTTATGCTCTTAGCAACTGGATAAGCTCTATAGGTATATCTTATGGGAACAGCAACAAATAAGCTTTCTAATAATATGAAAGTTACATTAAAAATTGAAGGTATGACATGTGCCAGTTGTGTTGGACGTGTTGAAAAAGCCCTCAAAAAAGTTGATGGTGTACAGTCAGCCTCGGTCAATCTGGCGACAGAACGTGCAGATATTGTACTTGATCAGCCTGTGGATCGTCAGGTACTGGTTCATGCCATTGAACAGTCAGGCTATGACGTGCCTGCAAATAATATTGAATTATCAATTAAAGGCATGACCTGTGCCAGTTGTGTAGGTCGTGTCGAAAAAGCCCTTAAAGCCGTTGCAGGTGTAAAAGAAGCCAATGTCAATCTTGCAACTGAGCGTGCAACGGTCAGTGGTACAGCAAATGTCGATGCCTTGATTGCCGCAATTGATAAAGCTGGTTACGATGCCACAGAAATTCAGGCTTCTATTCCTGACCAGACAGAGCAGCTTGAGAAAAAAGATCAGGAACGTGCTGAACTTAAACGTGATTTGATTCTCGCCTCCCTGTTGGCTTTACCTGTATTTATTCTGGAAATGGGATCTCACCTTATCCCTGGTGTACATCAACTGATTGATCAAACTATTGGGATGCAGAATAGCTGGTATTTACAATTCATACTGACCACACTGGTTTTGGTTATTCCAGGACGAAGATTCTATCAGAAAGGTTTTCCTGCATTATTCCGTCTAGCTCCTGATATGAATTCTTTGGTCGCTGTGGGAACATCAGCAGCATATTTGTTTTCTATTGTTGCCACATTCATACCAAACATCCTCCCATCAGGAACGGTGAATGTGTATTACGAAGCGGCTGCGGTGATTGTCGCATTAATCTTACTGGGTCGTTTCCTTGAAGCAAAAGCCAAAGGGCGAACCTCTGAAGCAATCCAGCGTTTAGTCAGCTTACAAGCCAAAACTGCCCATGTTTTACGCAATGGTCAAATGGTGGATATTGCAATAGACCAAGTGGTTGCAGGTGACATTATCATTGTAAAACCAGGGGAAAGAATCCCTGTTGATGGTCAAGTCACGGATGGAAAAAGCTTTGTCGATGAATCCATGATTACAGGTGAACCAATCCCTGTGGAAAAAGGCATCGGCAGTGATGTAGTGGGCGGTACCATTAACCAGAATGGCACGTTGACTTTTACCGCTGTGGCGGTGGGTGGCGAAACTATGCTGGCTCAAATCATTCGTTTGGTTGAGCAGGCACAGGGTTCTAAAATGCCGATTCAGGCTGTGGTGGATAAAGTGACCTTATGGTTTGTACCTGCGGTGATGATTGCCGCAGTGCTTACATTCCTGGTCTGGCTGATTTTTGGTCCATCACCAGCCTTAACTTTTGCATTGGTTAATGCGGTGGCAGTGTTGATCATTGCCTGTCCTTGTGCAATGGGATTGGCGACACCAACCTCAATTATGGTCGGTACAGGTCGTGGTGCAGAGTTGGGAGTACTGTTCCGCAAAGGCGAAGCCTTACAACTGTTAAAGGATGCCAAAGTTGTTGCAGTCGATAAAACAGGGACATTAACAGAGGGTCATCCCGTACTGACTGACTTTGAAGTGACTCAATTCTTTGAGCGTGATTATGTCCTAGGCATGGTTGCGGCTGTTGAATCCCGTTCTGAACATCCGATTGCTAAAGCAATTGTTGATGCGGCAAAAAGTGAAAACCTGACTTTACCTAAAGTTGATACGTTTGATTCAGTCACAGGCATGGGTGTCTGTGCAACCATCAATGGTAATGAAGAAATCAATATTGGTGCAGACCGTTATATGGTTCAACTTGGTATTGATGTTGCTCCATTTGTTGCCACAGCTCAGCGTCTGGGTGATGAGGGTAAATCACCACTTTATGTTGCTGTCGATGGTGAACTGGCAGGAATTATTGCAGTTGCTGACCCAATCAAAACCACAACGCCAGCAGCGATTAAGGCTCTACACCAATTAGGTCTCAAGGTAGCAATGGTGACGGGTGACAATGCTCGTACTGCTCGGGCAATTGCCAAACAATTGGGTATTGATGAAGTGATTGCTGAAGTTCTACCAGAGGGTAAAGTCAGTGCGGTTAAAGAGCTGAAAGCAAAATACGGCAATATCGCTTTTGTGGGTGATGGGATTAACGATGCACCCGCTTTGGCTGAAGCTGATGTCGGACTTGCGATTGGTACAGGTACAGATGTTGCAATTGAATCTGCCGATGTCGTGTTAATGTCAGGAAACTTACAAGGTGTTGCCAATGCGATTGCCTTGTCCAAAGCAACGATTGGTAATATTCACCAGAACTTATTCTGGGCATTTGCCTATAACACCATGTTGATTCCTGTTGCTGCTGGTATATTGTACCCAGCCTATGGAATACTGATGTCCCCAATCTTTGCAGCAGGAGCAATGGCTTTGTCCAGTGTATTTGTACTTGGCAATGCATTACGTTTACGTCGATTCCAGCCACCATCCGTCAGTCAAGGCTAAGGAGGATATGATGAACATTGGTAAAGTCTCTAAAGCTTCGGGAGTTACCGCCAAGATGATTCGTTATTATGAGCAGATTGGCCTAATTCCTGCTGCGGGACGTAATAATGCAGGTTATCGCTCTTACTCAGCAAATGATGTTGAACGTTTAAAGTTTATCAAGCGAAGTCGTGAACTCGGTTTTTCAGTAGCAGAAATATCAGACTTACTTGATTTATGGAATAACCGCGGTAGACAGAGTGCTGATGTCAAACGCCTTGCTCAGGGTCATAGTGAAAAGCTGGAAGAACGTATCAATGACCTACAGCAAATGGCGAATACCCTCAAGGACTTAATCGACTGTTGTGCTGGTGATAATAGACCCGACTGTCCGATTCTTGAAGGCTTGCAAGAACCTCACAATGAAATAAAGGACGTTCACCATCATAACGACCTGCTTTCCGTTTCACCTTTAACCCGAAAGAAATAGCAATAGGATATAGGGAGAAGTAAAATTAATTTTACTTCTCCCTATTTTTTATATTTATAACTATGAACTAAAATATGTCATTTCTTTTAGATACTTACATTGTCAAATAACTGCTAATTTAACATCACAAACATTCCTAAATATTGAGCTTATAATTCATTGCCCACAAAAAAGCGACTCAATAGAGAGTCGCTTTATCATTTCGTCCGTTTTTAACGAGGAGGAAAACCAGCCTCGGTTAAAGCCTCAACGATTTGCTGCTGTGTTGCAGTTGTTTCAACTTTTACACTACGATTGGGTGGTTCGGTGATGACCTTTGCATTGGCATCTATTGCTTGAATTGCTCTGGTTACACCACGGGCACAGCCACCACAAGTCATATCTTCAACATGAAATTCCATATTTAACTCCACTATTACTATTCAGGATGTGTTTAATATAAACCTTGCCATAATTGTAAGGTCAAGCATTAAAAGTAAAATTAATGTCCCTCAGATATATAATTGACTGTGTACTTAGGTATTTCTACCTCCAAGTTTTCATCTTGGACCTTAACCTGGCAAGATAGTCTTGATTGGGCCGTAAGCCCCCAGGCACGATCCAGTAAGTCCGCCTCTACATCATCCATTTCTTCTAAACTGTCGAACCCTTTTTTCAGAACAACATGGCATGTTGTACATGCACCTGATAAATCGCAGGCATGTTCTATGGGAATGCCATGATCCAATAAACTTCGACATAAATTACTTCCGCTTTCAATTTCAAGTTCCGCACCCTCTGGACAAATCTTTTCATGCGGAATAACTATAATTTTTGGCATATAACATAATCCTCAATTCATCAAATTTATAGATAAAACAAGGGGCTTTAAAAAGCCCCTCATTTAAAAGAATATCGAATAGAGAAGTATCTACTTATGTTTACTTAACCATTCATTCATCATCTTGATTTCTGATTCCTGGGCAGAGATAACATCTTCAGCAAGCTGGCGTACTTCTGGATCAGAACCATATTGAAGAACTACTTTTGCCATATCAATTGCACCTTGATGATGGGGGATCATGCCTCTCATGAAATCAACATCAGCATTTCCTGTAAATGGAACCATCATATCTGCGTGCATTTCATCATTGATCTTAATATATGCTTGAGTTGATGGGCTATCTTCATTTTTGCTGCCAGAATGATTTTTGTTTTTTGCCAACCATTCATTCATCATCTTGATTTCTGACTCTTGGGCAGAGATAACGTTCTCGGCAAGCTGACGCACTTCTGGATCAGAACCGTATTGAAGAACTACTTTTGCCATATCAACCGCACCCTGATGGTGAGGAATCATACCCAACATAAAGTCAGTATCTGCATTTCCCGTGAAATCAATACCCATTCCGCTGTGCATACGAGTATTTACTTCCATATAGGCATTTGTAGATGGATTATCTGTTTTAGCTGAACCATTCATATCATGGTGCATTGAATGGCTTTCATGTTTATTCTCACTCATTGAATTTTCCTTTGGAGCGTCAGAAGAGGAACACCCCGCACTAAATACAATCGCACCGATCATTAACATTGGAACAAAGTGTTTCATGGAGTTATCCTCTTACTACAATTATGAAAAAATAATGGGTAATAAGCTCGGAAGTTATTCTTTCATATCAGGTACATCATTACCCTTGATGTAGCAACTCTATTCTTTCCAATTATGGTAAGGTCAACACCTAATCAAATAAAAATAATTAAAAGAATAAAACAATTAAAAACAAATACTTAAAGACAATTAACTCCGTAGTGAGTCACAATAATCAATAGAATTAAAAAAATCACCTCCAATCACAAATAATATTTTTATATAAATATCAATGTGATATGTGTCTTCATGGTTTCACAATTATTTATTTGACTATTGGATGCACTACAAAAGACTACAAACATTCTCAAACTTTATACTTAAAAATTATCTTACTTCCCATCTTAAATTTGAGCATTTATGACAATAAAACCTTATTTATTAAAACCTTAAAATAATTATTAAGGTATAATTATTTTAACCATAACTACTATTTTTTGAGTTTCACAATGTCTGAAATTGATTTTTATAAAAGATTGAACAGATTAGAGAAAAGACGAAAAGGTACTGACCTTACATACAATGCTTTTGATAGTGTAACAGCAGGCGTAACTTCATTTAATGAGTTTGATGAATTAAAACGTACAATAGAAAAATGGCAGATTGTATCAGACAAACCATCTATCCGTTATGCAGTAGGAGCAATGCAAGAAGTTAGTAAACGTTACACAGAAATCAGTATTGAAACTGCTAAAAGAATTGAAAAACAATTAGAGCCTAGGCTACTAAATAATCATAACATTGTCACAGAATACAGATTACAAGGGTCAGTTCCCCTAAATATTCATATCAAAGGTGTAAGTGATGTTGATTTACTTGTACTTAACAAATCACATTATCGTACAGAGGGTTATTTAGGTACTTTACGTCATGATGATATAAAAATATTAAGAGAACTCAGGAACGCGTGCACTTATGAATTAAGACAAGCATATCCTGCCGTAACAATTGATACTACTGGTGCTAAATCTATAACTTTAACAGGTGGATCACTTCCTCGGGATGTAGATGTTGTACCCTCTCATTGGGTAGAAACATATGAGTACCAACAACAAAAGCACCTTTATTTAAGAGGAGTCAATATTCTAGATAATAAAACTCCTACTACATTGATGAACTTACCTTTCAAGCATATTTTTTATATAGATTACAAATGTAAATACTATGCTGATGGAGGATTGAAAAAATCTATCCGCCTTTGTAAAACAATAAAAGCCGATTTAGTTGAAGAGGGCAAAGTAATTTACTTAAGTAGTTTTGATCTAGCCTCTATTATGTATCATTCCAATCTAGAAAATTTAAAGAAAGGTAGAACAAATGCTTTAGCAATAGTTCTTGAAACAAAAAGATTTTTTGATTATCTGTATCATAACCCAAACTATAGAAATAGCTTATATACACCTGATATGACCAGAAAAATATTTGATAGTTATCAGAAAGAAACCTCTCTCACAACAATGAGCATTGCCTTAGATAAACTCGTTACGGAAATACGTAAAGATTTGGGTTACCTATATGACGAAACCATTGGCTCTTATCCATTAGTTATCTAATTTTTCCCATAACATTGTTCCCATGGTTCTTCGACCAGTAACATTATAATATTTAGCACTGGCACTTTTATTGTCTTTATGAAGTGTCAGCTCTACAAATCCTCGATGGATACGTAACTCTTCATGATCTAAATCTTTTGGTTTGTTTTCATAACTATAAAGAACTTTGTATTCTTCAATTTCGTCATAAATAATTGCAGCAGAAATACTGTCAGATGTGGAAAATTCTGTTTCTAATCTGATTCTTACTTTATCCCAACTTTGTAAAATTGTTACTTTTCCAATCCACTCTCTATTGTGCTTAATCATTTCAGAATTTTCTTCTTGGTAATCAGAGATACCTTTACATGACCATTCTCCCGAAATATCAGGATATTTCAGAATCTTGAAAAATAAACCTGTTTTCCATATCCATTTATCAAATAGAAAATAAAAAGTAAGAAATAATAAAGCAGTGATAGCACTAGAAATGATGACATTCCAATAAGGAGACAATCCACCCAAGAACTTCAGTAAAAAGTAAATCAATATCCAAGATATAAACGTAGCAAGTGAATAAACATATTTCCCTGCATGAGACCTATTGAATCCATTATGAACACAATATTCATGACCTAATTGCCCCATACATACCCTCTGGAAGCCCAAAATTCAGTTTTAACTTTATGTAGCTACATTAGCGTTATATGGTCCAGTTATACAAGCAATTTAGGTATCCAATATTGCTGATCACCAAACCTCACTTCAAAGCCATCATTCAGCCCCCTATAATTAATACTATCCATTTGATTAAAAAAGGATTTATCCAAATTATGAAAATACATCAATCCTAACTTTATCCACTCTAGTTCATTAAAATTTTCCTCTGGGGCTTTCATGATGGCCAACAATTGTTTTTCCAGTTTCTTCATATTACTTTTTTCTGTTATTTTTTCATCTAGTACCCATGACGTATCAAGGTTCGTATCATAATTCTTGTTTAAAAAATTAAGAAAGCCAACAATAGCGCAAGCTTGTCCAGGGGACTTAAATAAGTAATATTTTACATGCCACATTGTTGGTAAATCTAATCGTGATTGACTTACCAACAGCATTAAAGCAGATGCTGGTTTCATGGCTAAACGGGCAGAACGTATACTCGTTTTCCCTAAATCCATTTTATTTATTAAAACCTGATAATAGTTCTGAAGAATTTGGGCTGAAAGCGATGAACCAGGACATGAGTTCGCCAGTTTTCTCAGTTGGTCAAATTCAGAACAGTGGCCTTTAGATTGGGTATCTATATGCAGGTGATGTACTGCAACCAACCACCGGATGGGCAGCTCATATTTGCGTAAACCACTTGTTCTTAGTCTATGTAATAAAGAGTCATTGTCTGGGATCTGATCTCCCCAAAGATCACTGGTCTTTTCAAAAAAATGAATATGTTTACGAATTAGTAATGCAGCCTTATGCGGTCCAACCTCATGATCAAGCCAATTCATATAATCTTTAAAGTAACCTTTGAGGCTTGGATTTACTAATGTATTAACCAGTTCCTTAATCCTATTCCCCAATATTCTTCGCCATGTACATAATTCACAGTATTTCCCATATCCAGCAGGAATCTGTTGCTGGCAAGTTAGACATTGAAGTGGTGGACAGGTCAAACATTTCTTACAAAGCATTTTGCCTGACACAACATCCTGTTCAATCAACCTATATCTTCTACAACTTTGGCATGTCTGGTAATCACGGGTTGCACACTTTGGGCAAACTCTTAAATTATCTCCAAAACGGCTGATACGAGATAAGCGTTGTGATGTCACACCACACCGTTCACAAGCTTGAAACTCTCTAAAATAAACTGAACAACTATTACAAACAGGGCCTTGCTCCGTTATTTTTCCTATAGGGTAATCAATACGCTGACATCTAATGCAAGGTCTATTGGTTTCACATTGTTGGCAAACGGCCAAGTTATCAGCTTTATATAATCTGGAACTTTTACCACACGACGGACAATCCTGTTTTTTAAAAACTCGTACATAGCACTTATGGCAATAGTTACGCTGTTTATAAAGTCGGTGTATCTTTTCAACCGCATCACCACATTCATCACACTGAGGCATGGTGTTGTCCCCCCAAAAGTTACCCTAGTTTTCTTTTTAATCTTAAAAACTTGCGTATTACAGTCTCCTTACTTTTAGGTTTAAAGGTAGCTACCAATGCTCTCTTTGGAGGGTAGTTCCGATAAATCGAGCCTAATTGTTCTTCAACAGGCCTTAATATGGCTGGCAACTGGTTTCTCTTATCCCAAAATGAAGACCTGTTCATATTTAAAGATTTTGCTGTTTCAATAAACTTTTCCTGGGGAATAATGAGTAATTGATAAATACAGGAAAATAGCCGTTCTCTCTCGGTAACTGGAAGTTGGTTAACAGCCAATCCATTCGATATAAGCTCAGGATGGGGCACCTGAATTCTGAGTTGTTCAAGAAAAGCCCATCCTTTTCCATTTACTGAGCCAGCTAAAGCTTTTCTAATAAATTGTGAAAATAACTTAATCACCGTTAACCAATCAGTTACTGAAATCAACTTGTCTTGATAGGTTGCACAGCCTTGTTCCAGGAATTGATCAAAGATTTTTTGGAATGCCAAGGCATGACAATCCACAAGGCTTTTATTAACCTCCAATAGACTTTTTTTACATATTGAACAGCAAGTCATAACCTGATCAGGGGCTTCAAGACGTCTAGGTTGAATAGCATTATGGCAATGAGGACATTGATCATGTAAATGCTGATTATGTTTTATACAACCTGTATGCCAGGCAAAACGCCAAGGCAGACGGAAATAGGCAACATTATCCTCAGATAGACACTCAGGACAATATTGCCAGCCACCTCGATGCTTACGGTTTCTTGTACCTAATACCAAGTACCATGCATCAAGAGTTTGATTATCCAGATTATATTTAATTAAAAAATTGCGAAGCGTAGCAGAATTAAATTGGCTTTCATCAATTTTTGTCGTATTGATCAATACCTGTACTTGCTCTGCACTTAAACCACGATCTACATCTACAGACCAGATTCGCCATTTGGGCCAAAGTACTCCAGTTAAACTTAATGGGTCACAACCACTGTCAAGTGCGGCACGTATCAACCAAGAAGATAATGCCTCATCTTGCTTTAAGTCCGTGGGAATAAACCATGAATGGATTTCTGTTGCACTTATCATACCTAGTCCTCCACATTGCTTATTTCACACTTTCTAGCAAGCTACGGTCGATAAACTCCTGACCAGAAACAACAGCTTTCTTTGCGGCGTCCCGTAAAATCGTTCGCAGATTACCTAAGTTTCCATCTGTAATATCATGCAGATATTTTACTGTTGCTGGTTCAGCCAGTTTTGAAGCCTGTTTGAGGGGAAGAACTTTCTCAAATTTATTTACCATAGCTTGAAAGTCTTTATCTAGTTTCCATAAGGGCAAATTAACCACACGAAAACGGCTGACATGCTGTGGATCAGTACGCAGAACACTAATTGCTTCTTCTGTACCAAACCCAACAATGGGTATCTGTGTTTCATTACACAAATACTTAATCGCATTCATTACTGTTCTTTGCTTAATCGGACTGCCACATAATAGAGAATTCATTTCGTCGATAATGAGGAGCTTTACCTCATAAAGTTTAAGGCAATGGACCACTTGGTAACGTAGCTTCGCAACGGGATCTCTTTCTCGAAAAGGAACCCAGAACTTATCAAGAATAGCCATATACAGAGCTTTTTCATCAGGGGAAACAGGTGCCTGTACAATGATTACAGGTTTTACTGCATTATTTTCTGCATTGACATAACCCTCCCCATACAGCTTAAAGAACTGGTTAATAATTGAGGTTTTACCATTATTTGGCTTACTCAATACCAGTAAGTTGGGCATACGGCTCCGCTTAGGAAGTGTCAGGAATCCTTTCAATTGGTCTAACAAGTCATTGGCTGCTGGATACCCAATCCATCGGTCCTCTTCCAGGAAGTAGAGTCTGTCCTCATTAGACTGTTCCACAATAGGGCGAAACTCTTGAAAAACATGTGAATAGTTACTCATGAAATATCCTCATCATTTTCCAGCTCATCGAGAGGCAATAAACCATATACGTTTTCAAGCTGTTGCTCCAAAATCGTACTCTCTTGTTGAGGTTTTTTGCCCTGAATTGAAGCAGGGTTAACACTCTGTTGATGTTGGGTACTGCGCTGATGTGATCTGCGAGCCCGTCGAGTTTTAGTACTTGCCTCCTGAACACGCTCCCGAAGTTTAGCTAGAGCCTGTCCAAGTTCATGATCTTTTAGATATTCGCCAGTTTCCTTTTTCAGTTCCTGAATCTTTTTGTGTTCCCAAATACTAAATGGTGGAATACTTTGATCCGCTAAAGGAACCTTAAAATAATTTTTGATTTCGGGATCAAAGAACCATATCTCACTAATATTTCTTGGATCACGCCTAAAGATAAATTTACGTTTTTCCTTTTGATTATCAGGGTCTACAGCATTAATCCAACCTCTTAGTACATCAGCATAATAAGCAAGACCATCAATTGTTACACCTGTTGTTTGAATCGTCCTTTCAAAACTTGGTAGAAAATCAAGAAAGAAATTATGATCATTTGCAGGCAATCTAGCAGCCCCAGAACCTAACGTGTTTTTATCACCAAAGATACCTAACTCAAAAGCATGTAGTGGAGAAGTACCTAAAGCAGAGTGTTTCCTTTTGTGGTAAACATTACAGATAAAATCAATCAGCCAGTCCTCAAATTCGGAGAATGTGAAA
The DNA here is from genome assembly GCF_023488045.1 of Acinetobacter sp. ANC5681. NCBI lineage: Bacteria > Pseudomonadati > Pseudomonadota > Gammaproteobacteria > Moraxellales > Moraxellaceae > Acinetobacter > Acinetobacter sp. ANC5681. The sequence continues at coordinate 32,596 of NZ_JAMFKZ010000007.1, read as the reverse complement.
ACTGCTTCCGCATCTGAGTTATAGCCTTTTCTTTCAAAAATATTTGAAAAAGTTGTTCCTGGAACTGCGTGAATATCGGTTGCAAATGTTCCCATCAAACGTTCAATGTGCCCGCCAAAACGTGGTTTTTTAACTGGTCGGTATTCCAGACGAATATCATGTGCCATACAAGCATTTCTGAAAGTTTCTGAGTGAAACTCAGGTCCATTATCGACATGAATGGTGTTCATAATTCCCCAGACAGGCCATTCAGCTTGAATCTTGCGCGAAGCTAGCCATTTCTCTTTGGGCAGTACAGCTTGAGAAACGCTCATTGCAATAGACATAACAGAGGGGGCATCTAATGATAAGTAATATCCCACAACTACCCTTGAACGCACATCAATTGCCAACGTAAGAAAAGGTCGTCCTATAGGACACCTGCTAAAATCATCAACCAGAATAAGATCAACAGGCGTATGGTCAATCTGTACGACGGCAAGTGGATAATCAGCATGAGGGAATTTCCCTGCGGCAGGTGTAAATTTGTTATCGGCCTTTTCCTTATGTCCCCTCTTACGAAGAGAGTCTCTCTGGCTAATCGCTGCAATACGATTTCTTACTGTATTGGCATGAGGCACCTCTAGGATATGGTATTCATGACATAAGCGTTTCACTTCAAGTACAACTTTTTGAACACTTATTCTTTGATTAGTTAGGTATAAATCCTTGATGGCTTTTTCAATGATTGCTTCAGCATGTTTATTAATTATCTTCTTGCCTTGTGGCAATCCCTCTTTTCTGGGCCGCAATCCATCAATAGTTCCATATGCCTTATAGATTTTTAACCATCTATAGATAGTGGCTGGATTAATATCATGTTCTTGGGCTCGTAACTCTACTTCCTTACGACCACTCACGCCTCCCTCAATGAAAGGTCGGATGATGTTGAAACGTCTTTCAGCCTCAATCCAGTCTTTATCAGCGATGAGCTCTAGATCTTCATACTGTTCCACAGCTATTGATGGCCTTAATTCACTGATAGCCGCGATACTTTTCCTGCCAGTATTATTGTTTTCAACAAAAACCGATTTTAGGTCAATGACTTCAATAATCGTATGGGGAATCCCTTTTATCTGAACCGGCTCCCCAGCAGCTATTTTGATATTCACACGTCTATCATTCATGACAACTCCCATTTACCCAAAGTTCAGTAGATGGCTGTAAAGGCATACTTAAATCGCAAACCAGATAACCATGAGCAACTAAATACCAGATTTGACTAATTCCATTGGCTCTGTCCCATTTTCCAAGAAAATGTCTGGCTAATAGAGTCTCAAAAGTTACTGCTCCTCGATCTCTCACATAATCCAATAAGTGCTTTGAATCAGCAGGGGGAAATTCCATCTTTCGGTACTTTTGTAAAAACATGGCATTCGACCATAACTGGTCCCGAATACGCCCCTCATGTGCAATATGAAATTTCCAACCCTCTTCTTTGCATACCCTCATGGCAGCACGATATCTAGCTTTCCATAGATGCAAATTAAGTTGCAATTCATCTGTAGGTTTTACTTCAACCAGTTTAGGTGCAATAAATGGAATAAAATCATTATGCTTATAAGTTACTAGGTAGTCAGGGGTGTAAACTCGTTTCTGTCCATTATCAAAATACTCAATGGTAAATGGTTGAGACTCAACAGCAAGAACATTGGGATCAACCTCTAATCGAATAAGGAAATCCCGTTCAAGAGTTGATTCAAAGGCAACTGCGGAATCTTTTTTAAAAGGATATAAACCAGATACACTGATACGTGTATTACCAATTTTTCTTCGAGCTGGTACGATGTTAACGGTGTCGCATGATTGATTGTTCATTCTAGGTTCCGTTGCATAGTTCTTTATAAAATTTGTCGCATAGTTCTTTATAAAAGGTGGTCTAAGTCTTTGACCCTAGCTTATATTGTCGCATAGTTCTTTGTAAATAACAGCGGTTCACAACCTAAACCAGGCGAAATTACACTTGCACACTTAGGCGTATTATTTTTAGATGAATTACCTGAATTTGACCGCAAAGTTTTGGAGGTTCTCAGACAACCGCTAGAGTCGAAAGAGATCGTCATCTCCCGTGCGGCAAGACAAATGACATTTCCAGCGAATTTTCAATTTATTGCAGCAATGAATCCATGTCCTTGTGGTTACGCATTTAACCAAGATAGCCGCTGCCAGTGCTCAGCAGAAAATATTCAGCGCTATCAAAACCGTATCTCAGGTCCATTACTAGATCGTATTGATTTACATATTGATGTGCCACCTTTGCAGACCAAAGAACTACAAGATCAAAGTCCGACAGAAAGTTCTACAATTGTGCGGCAACGCGTGATGAAAGCTTATGATAAACAAATGTTAAGACAGCAATGTTTGAATCAGGCACTTTCTCCAAATTTGCTAGAACAATATGCTCAATTAGATGAAAATTCAACCAAAATCATCGAAATGGCTCAACAGCGACTTAATCTCTCAGCACGCGCCTATCATCGTGTACTTCGTGTTGCACGAACTATAGCCGACTTAGCCGAAAGCGATATCATTTTAACAACCCATTTAACAGAAGCCTTGTCTTATCGAGGCTAGATAGAAAATTACATGAATCAAAAATTGCCTTTATTAAAACTAAAACCTAGCGACATTGAACATGGACTGAAAGTCGTCATTCGTACGAAACGTTTCATTTTTTGTTCCTGCCTTATTGGATGGCGGTGAAGCACTGATTTTTCCATCGCAAAGTTGTTACTCAGGTCAACAAATTAAGCAAGGCAGAGGTGTTGTTTTTTTATAATGGGGTTGACTCTGCATGGCAAGCAGCCCTCGGTAATGGTGAAGACTGTATTATTATTAATGACATTACTCCATCACAAGCATCGTTGTTACTTGAAGAGTATCATGCTCTCTTAGGGCAAAATAAAAATCTGAACTTACAAAGTATTAAGATGCTTTTAGCATACACCAACAAGAATTAAACATTATTGATTTTTATAATCAACGTACATCCAGTGTATTAACGGATACTAAAATTATTGATAAAAATAATCCATTTTTTATGGAAGTAACTAAACAAGAAATTCACAAAGGATTATATATTCCACATGGATTTATATTTGATGGTGCCGTCCAATAAGTATACCCTCAAGGAGCAGTGATGGTGAGCGATAAGAAAAGATGCTGGGGGGAGGAACAGATGTATTTCTAAGGGGTTATCGAAAAATAGAAAATGGCAAAGAATACAATGTAATAAGTATTGAAAATGATTTTGGAGAAAGATTTACTTTCTCCAAATAATCAAACCTATAAAAAAGGCTGAGAGATATCTCAACCTTTTTATTAAATAAAATGTCTTTAAAAAGCGTAACCTAAACCCAAAACAACTTTATTTTTTTGCTTTGTTTCATCACGAGTATAGCCACCGAAGATATAGTCTAGACTCCAAGTTGCACCAGTATTACCTAAAGGATGTGACAATCCAAGAGTTGCGTGACGGAAAGCAAAATCAGTTTTGGTGACATCTCCTGCTTTAGCTTGGTAAGCCAAGTACTCATCATCATCACCATAATAATAAGCCGCAACTTGTGCTTTACCTGTAAATCCGCCAGCTAATTTAGGTGCATAAGTTGCCAAGAAATAGGTGTCACCTTTATTACCAAAAGTCACATTATTTAATAATGTCTGAGCAGTAATATTAAAGTCTTTGTAGCTCAGTCCGACAATTGTTTCATAACCCGTTGATTCCCAGCCTGGATAGTAATAATAAACAGTCCCACCAATTTGATAGCCCAAATCTTTTGTGATTTTTCCTTTGTATCCTGCATACAAATCATTTTCAAATGACTTCTTCTCTTCTTTTACATAAGTCGGTGAGGTATTAAAATCTGCATAAGCAGCTGTCAATGTTGAAAACCAATAACCCAAATAAAAACCACTATCATGTGCATAATCAAGCCCACCTTGTACTGCAGGTGTATCACTTTCAGGTGAATTTGTCATACCACGTAGATTATAACTAGATACTACGTTTACATTGCCTGTAATCGTTCCTGGAAATGGTAGCTTTGTTTCTTCAGCCAAACTTAAAGTTGATGCTGTAAATACCATCGCTAGAACTGTAGCTTTGCATGCAAATTTCATCATATTGATTTCCCCCATGATTTAGATATTCAACTGATTTAAGTTCTAAATTGCATCATCATGAAATTTGCAAATGCTGTGCCAAAAGTAAAAATTAAATTAAAATTAAAATTAAATATAAACTATTGATTATAATTATATTTTAAATATATTTATTTTATTTTTCTATTAATCAATCAACCGCTCAGGATTAAAATGTGATAATAAAATGCATCTTTAAATATAGAGACGCACATAATTAGCACCTATTTTTAATATGAAATTTTCGTTTTTCTTTTCTAAGAATGAATAAAAAAAGCCAGCAATTTGCTGGCTTTTTAAAGGTTTATAAATGTTTTTTAAATTAGAATGTTTTAGTCAAACTAAATAAAACACCCGTATCATAAGGTTTTTTAGCATTATCGCTCATACCTGAAGTACTTACATTTGTTCCAACAACATCAACTTCAGCGAGGATACCTAAGAAGTTATAATTTACACCAACTTTATAGTCGATATAATTATCATCTTTTCCAGGACCACCAGCAACAACACTTAAAGCGTCTTTATTTTTTAATTTATTATACCCTACAGATGCTAAACCTGTTAAACCTGTGCTTGCAATTGGTGCTGAGTAACCTAAGTTAAAATACCAAAAATCATCAGTTCTCCCCCAGTAATCAGGTGAATAATTCACGCCTACACTTAGAGCATCACCTGCTAATAATGTTTCAGGGAAAGTCAGCTTACCAAATACTTCTGTAAAAGCTAAACCTTTCTTACCATTATATCCATTTACAGCATTAGATTTAGAACCTATATATCCATAATGAATTACACCTACATCGTAGGTTGGTTTAATTTTATCTGTTAAGGCAAAACTATTAGTAAAACCTAATGTAGCGTCAGTTTCAGTTGAAACACCAGGAATACCGAAATCTACACTTGAACCCCAAAGTGCTAAATACGCACCTGAAGTATGTGAAAATGTAAATCCACCTTGAATCGCAGGATTATTCGAAGATTGTGTCACACCACGAAAACGATAATCTGTTACAGCTGAAACATTGCCCGATGCAGTAATACCATATAATGAAGGTTTATCTTCTGCCATAGCAAAAGTCGAAGTCACAGCAAAAATACTTAACGCGATCGCTTTACATGCAAATTTCATCATATTGATCTCCCCCATGATGGATATTCGACTGAATTTATGTTTTAAGTTGCATCATTATGTGAGTAGCAAATGCTATGCCAACTTCTTTAAAGCACTATAAAACCTAGGTTTGATGTCACCGCTTTGTCATGAAATATATAAAGAGAATAAAAAAGGGCTATTTAAGCGTTTTAAAATAGATTTTTTAATCCATTTTTAAGCAAAAAATAAGATTAGTAATTAAACCGCACAAAAATAACGCAACAATACTGCTCGACAATCGATCATTGTTAAACATTTAAAGTATTGGCTTAAAAAGCGAGGAAAATTCGCACAACATAAGTGCAACTTCTAAAAAACGAGCGCTTTTTGATACAAAAATCTTACCACTCATCGGGATGTCATTTTTTGCAAATCAACTCAATCATTTTTTAATCAATTACAAAATAACTAATTAAATTTGAAAAGAAATTATTAATATTGTCACATATTTTAAAAAGAAAATATCAAAAAATAATCAATTTTAATTACAGGAATTATATTTTATTTTTTATATAAAAAACAAATATTTAATTTTAATTAAACTATTTTTTATACAAGAATAAAAACAAAAAATCTTATCCTGTTTTTGTGTAAATTTAATTAAAATATTTTAATAAAAATCTATATTTTTTATGTATAACTTATACAATTGGTCAAAATTTCGATTTGATCGAAATTGATCTTATTTATTATGAGGCCACCTATGCCAAAGGCAAAGAAACTAACATTAGCGGTTTTGATTAATGCCGCATTGATCTCCTCAACATATGCAAGCGAACAAAGCGAAGCTAAAGGTTTTGTTGAGGATGCAAATGGTTCAGTATTGTTCCGCACAGGCTTTTTAAATCGTGATAAAAAAGACGGTTTAACAAATGATACAAGCTCAACAGCGCAAACTGCCATTTTTGATCTTCAATCAGGCTTTACAAAGGGTGTTGTTGGCTTTGGTGTTGGCCTAGTAGGTGATGCATCTTTCAAGCTTGGTGCGAATAATAATACGGGTAATCAAATGATTCCTGTAGATGATCGTGGATTTGCTTATGATCATTGGGCTCGTGGTGGTGCCAATGTGAAAGCACGTATTTCCAACACAACCGTGACTTATGGTACACAGGTGTCAACACTTCCTGTCATGGCAAGTAATCAAGCCCGTTTAGTGCCTGAGTATTACACAGGTGTTTTCATTCAAAGTAATGAAATTCCAAATCTAAATGTGGTTGCAGGTAAATTCACAAAAAACCAAATGTCAAACCAAATTAGTACCGATAAAGATGTGACAGGTCAAGGGCTTGATCGTGCAGTAGTTTGGGGTGCTAAATATAAATTTAATGATCAACTCAATTCATCGTATTATGGCTTAGATGTTCAAGATAAGTTAGAACGTCATTATGCTAATGTAAACTTTACCCAAAGCTTAAAAGACAAGAGTACCTTAACACTTGATGCCATGGGTTATCATACAAAATGGGATAAAGATGCACTCACTGATTCACATACCACAGATGATCTAGCAAACCGTAAAAACTCGATTTGGGCTGTTTCAGTGGGCTATGGCAAAGATGTACATAATGTCATGCTTTCTTATCAAGATAACACAGGTAATACTGGATATGACTATGGCTATAATGCTGATGGTTTACAAAGTATCTATGTCCCTAATTCCTATTTAGGTGACTTTAATGGTAATGATGAAAAATCTGTCGGGCTACAATATAACTACAACTTTAAAAATCACGGTTTACCTGGTCTAAACTGGACAACTGCATTTGTTTATGGCTGGGATATTGATATCGCTAAAATAACAGATCGCTCAAAAATCATTGACCAAGCTGAAGAACATGAGCTCTTTAACCAAGTCAAATATACAGTTCAAACAGGTACATTGAAAGATGCAAGCCTACGTGTTCGCTATTCTTACTTACGTTCAAGTGATACCTATAATAATGTTTCTGGTCAATATGTCAGCAATGTCATTGGCTCAACCAATGAATGGCGTTTGTTCCTTGATATTCCTGTGAAACTGTTCTAATTCACAGCTTTATTTAAGTCATAAAAAACCTCCATTCAATTGAATGGAGGTTTTTTATCAGCTAGACTTTAAATCATAAAATCTAGCTGAATCTACTCAGAAAATTACTTCTTAGCAGCTTCGATTGCTTTCAATACTTCAGCTTTTGCAACGTCAGCACCTTCCCACCCGCTGATTTTTACCCATTTACCTGGCTCTAAATCTTTATAGTGAGCAAAGAAGTGCTCAACTTGGCTAATCAATAAAGGTGGAAGATCTGTATATTCTTTCACATCTTTATAGAGAGGAGATAACTTCTCATGTGGAACTGCGATGAGTTTCGCATCGATACCACCATCATCTTCCATTTTTAATTTACCCACTGGGCGGCAACGGATCACTGAACCCGCAGCAACAGGATGTGGAGTTACAACAAGTACGTCTAATGGGTCACCATCTTCAGATAATGTATTTGGTACATAACCATAGTTAGCTGGGTAGAACATTGCTGTACCCATAAAACGGTCTACAAATAACGCATCAGAATCTTTATCGATTTCGTATTTGATTGGCGCTGCATTTGCAGGAATCTCAATGATGACATAGATGTCATTTGGTGCGTCTTTACCCGCAGGAATATTGCTATAACTCATATCAACACTCGTTTATCTTGTGAACTTAGATGTAAATCCGACAGATTATAGCGTGAATACCATAAAAATGATGCTAGATATGTTGAGCGTTAATGAATTTTATACTCAACATCGATTTAGGTCAGTTTAATCGTAATCACAAACAGTAAAATTGGACAAAATATTGAAAAAAACCAAATAATCGAACGTAAAGTGGCTAGATTCGCTAAATAACAGATACCATAAATAATGCGAAATATAATATACGCCCAGCCTAAGCTCAGAATAAATTTCTCAGGCACAACCATATATTCAGCCATTAAAATTGCAGCGATAAATAAGGGTAAACTTTCAAAACTATTCTGTTGTACTGCATTGGCTCTTGCAGCTAGACCTGTCGTTTTCGCCAAAAAATCACGCGGATTCTGATTATCCTTTGCTTGGAAGCCACCTTTTGCTTTTGCAATTAAGGTAAAAGCATATGGCAATAAACACGCAACGATAAGAATCAATATAATGCCGCTAATACCTTGCATGCTGATATCCATCATTTGAAGTTCTTGTGATCATGCTATCATAACTTATAATTTATCAAACTTTCATTTGTGCTTGTTCAACAAGCACTGCTTTTATATATTTTGCTAGTTTTAAAAGTAGTTTTCTTTGATTCAATCTCAAGGTCATGTTATGCCAGCTCAAGATCAAAACAAATTGTTTGATGTTCTTGCTCAACAACGAGAGCATCAGCTTTTAGTTGACCGCGTTCTCAAAGTAGTGTTGCCCATCATCGCATTTCTACTCAGCGTGATTTGTGCAAACCTCAATTGGCAATCAACTTTGGGGACTTTCGCGATTCTCACACTTGCATTTTATGCGGTTGGAATTAAAAGGCTCACACTTTGGCATTGGCTAACGATAGTTGTTCTCTACGTTTTTGCGGACAATTACTTCAGCTTTAATGGAATTGACCCAATTCGGTTACGTTTTCAACTTGCGACCATGCTTGTATTTGTCGGCATTGTTGGGATTGGACGGCCTTATATTGATCGTTGGTTAATGAAGTCAAATAGTACTCAATAAGCCCAAATAAAAAAAACGCCACAATTGTGGCGTTTTTTATTTCCAATAGCTCCCTTATTTTAAACGGAGGCTAAGTGGGATTCTTAAGCTGGTTTACGTAAATCTTTACGTAAGATCTTACCTACGTTTGATTTTGGTAGATCATCCATAAACTCAACATAACGTGGGCATTTATAGCCTGTTAAGTTTTGTTTTGCATAAGCAATAATTTCTTCAGTTGTTAATGAAGGATCTTTTTTCACGATGAATAATTTAGGCACTTCACCTGATTTTTCATCTGGCACACCAATCGCAGCAACTTCCAATACTTTTGGATGCTTCGCAATCACTTCTTCAATTTCACTCGGGTAAACGTTAAAGCCTGAAACCAAGATCATATCTTTTTTACGGTCTACAATTTTGAAATAACCGCGTGAATCCATGACACCAACATCACCCGTACGGAAGAAACCGTCTTTGGTCATGACTTTCTCAGTTTCATCAGGACGATTCCAGTAGCCTTTCATTACCTGTGGGCCACGAATCGAAATTTCACCCTGCTCACCAAATGCCACTTCGTTACCATCATCATCAAGTAAAGCAACTTCAGTCAATGGTAATGGGATACCAATCGTACCACTAAACTCTGTTGTTGCAGGCGGGTTTGCAGTCGCCACTGGCGATGTTTCAGATAAACCATAACCTTCGATAATGATCGTACCTGTTACTTTCTGCCAAGCAGCAGCCGTAGATGGTAATACAGCCATACCACCACCCATTGCCATCTTCAATTTGCTATGGTCAAGCTGTTTGAATTCTTCGTTATTCACTAGGGCATTAAACAAGGTGTTTACTGCTGGGAAGAAAGAAGGTTGGTATTTACGTAATTCGCCAACGACTGCTGGTAGGTCACGTGGGTTCGGAATCAAGATATTCGCTTGACCTTTATACATACCGTAAAGCGCGCACACCATGAATGCAAAGATGTGATAAAGCGGTAATGCACACACGATACGATCATCTTTAGAACCGTCACCTGTGCCAAATTTACTTGAGAAAATACCATCACATTGTAATAGGTTAGAAACCAAGTTACGGTGTGTTAACTCAGCACCTTTAGAAACACCTGTCGTACCACCTGTATATTGCAGTACAGCAGTATCGCTTAAGGTCAAACTTGGGCGTTTATAATTGCTTGGATTCGCTTTACCTAACGCTGCATTAAATTTAACGTGGCCAGGAATATTCCATGCTGGAATTTGTTTACGTACTTTACGTAAAACGAAGTTTACAATCGTACCTTTCAGTGTACCGAGCATGTCACCGACAGAAGCAACCACAACATGCTTCACTGGTGTTTTACCAATAATGCTTTGATAAACACTAGCAAAGTTTTCGATGATTACAAGAGCTTCTGCCCCAGAGTCATTTAACTGATGCTCAAGCTCACGTGAAGTATAAAGTGGGTTTACATTGACCAATACTAAGCCTGCACGGAATACACCTAGAGCAACTACTGGGTACTGGAATACGTTCGGCATCATCACCGCAACGCGCGATCCTTTTTTCAAGCCCAGACCTTGCAGGTAGGTGGCAAATTTACGGCTGGCGACTTCTAATTCATTATACGTTAAAACTTTATCCATGAAGATAAAGGCATCACGTGAACCAAATTTTTGGAAATTGCGTTCAAAAATATCAACAAGTGAGGTGTTTTCAGCAGGCAGCGCAACTGTTTCTGGGATTCCTGTCTTTTGGTATTCTGCAAACCAAATCTTTTCCATAATGCCATTATCTCCGAGTAGTAATCCTTAAAAATGTAACGACGTTACTTTCCATGACAAAACTTTTTTTTAACTTTTGGAATTGCCCTGTCAATCTATTCAAATAATATGAATACCTTGTCATATATAACGTATTTTTATCACAGAATACTAGCCTTATCTCTGAATGAGGAGTCTATTTGCTTTTTGATATCCCCGTGGTAAAAGTTGCCCCTTTGTTGCTCTTTTTCCTATATATTTTTGGAGATCGTCCCCTTTCAGTTTTAGGTGTTGTTGTCCTGCAGCGACTTGGATTATTTCATCTAAACTCAGTGTTGTCATGGATAAAATTTGCTCTTTTTCATCAAGTTGTATCAACTTGTTACCTTTACCTTTATTCAGAACAGGTAATTCAGCCAAATCTATGATCAATAAGCGCCCTGATGAACTGAGAATTGCAACATGTGTGGCTTGTTGAATTGGCAATAAAGGTAAAGCAGTTGCATTGTCTGCAACTGTCAAAAAGGCTTTACCTGCTTTCGCATTGGTATCTAACTGCGCCGCTTGCGTTTTAAATCCATATCCGTTTGAACTGACAGCAAGTAACTCATTACTGTCCTCATCAACAAATACTTGAATAAATGACACGCCGCTGGCTGGTGCAAGCTTTGAGCTCAATGGCTCGCCTAAACCACGTGCAGAAGGGAGACTACTAATCGGCAGCGCATAACTCCGCCCTGTTTCATCTAAAAAGTAGACTCTCTGATTAGTTTTCCCAACTGCATGACTCAAATATTGATCACCTGCACGGAAATTTAGATTTGCTGCATCAACGTCACCACCTTTAGCGGCTCTCACCCAGCCTGCTTCTGACAAGACCACAGTTACTGTTTCCGCAGGCATTAAATCTTGCTCTTTGATTTGTACCGCATCTGCACGTGTCACAATCGGTGAACGACGATCATCACCGAACTTTTTCGCGTCTTCTTTTAACTCACCAATAATTAAATTCTTCAATGATTCAGGATTTGCAAGTTGCTCGCGAATAATCGCTGCTTTTGCTTCCAGTTCTTCTTGTTCACGGCGGATTTCCATTTCTTCAAGTTTAGCCAAATGACGAAGCTTGAGCTCCAAAATTGCCTCAGCCTGAATATCATCAATCCCAAAGTGCTGCATCAAAACAGGTTTTGGTTGATCTTCTTCACGAATAATCCGAATCACGGTATCAATATCTAAATAAGCAATTAAAAGGCCTGCCAAGATATGCAAACGCTTTTCGATTTTAGTTAAATGGTATTGTAGACGTCGTGTTACGGTTTGCTTACGGATCTCAATCCATTCCAACAAAATACGGCGAATCGATTTGACTTGAGGACGACCATCTGCACCAATCATATTCAAATTAACGCGATAGCTTGATTCTAAATCAGTGGTCGCAAATAAATGGCTCATCACCGTTTCAGCATCTACACGATTAGAACGCAATACAATGACTAAGCGTGTTGGATTTTTATGATCTGATTCATCACGAATATCTGCCACCAAAGGCAACTTTTTCGCAATCATTTGATCTGCAATTTGCGTGACGACTTTTGAACCTGAAACTTGATAAGGTAGCTCAGTAATCACAATCTCATTTTTTTCGACCGTATACACTGCACGCGCACGATAGCTACCACGCCCTGTAGTTTGGATTTTCAGTAATTCTTCTGGTGGCGTAATAATTTCAGCTTTGGTCGGTAAATCGGGTGCTGGAATATATTCTGCTAATTTTTCATCAGTGGTTTCAGGGTTACGAATCAGCGCAATCGTACCTTTGACCACTTCACGTAAGTTATGCGGTGGAATATCAGTTGCCATTCCCACCGCAATACCCGTCGTACCGTTCAGTAGGATATTGGGAATCCTTGCAGGCAAAGTAATCGGTTCTTTCATCGAACCATCAAAGTTATCTTGCCATTCACTCGTTCCTTGCCCAAGCTCACTCAGTAATAATTCACTATAAGCAGACAATTTGGCTTCGGTATAACGCATTGCAGCAAATGACTTAGGGTCATCAGGTGAACCCCAGTTGCCTTGACCTTCAATCAATGGATAACGGTAGCTGAATGGCTGTGCCATCAACACCATCGCTTCATAACAGGCTGAGTCACCATGTGGATGATATTTACCGAGTACATCACCAACAGTACGGGCTGACTTCTTCGGCTTACCAGTGGATTTTAAACCCAGCTCACTCATTGCATAAACAATACGACGTTGTACAGGTTTTAAACCATCGCTGATATGCGGCAATGCACGATCCATAATCACGTACATGGCATAATTTAAGTAAGCTTGTTCTGTGAATTCGGCTACGGAGCGGTTTTCGGTTGCATGATGTGCAAGGCTGGTCATTTCAGCAAGTCATCCAAAATCATTGTTATCGTCAATGCTTTGTATGCTATGTGGATGAATGCCTTGTGACAAGCCCTTGTTGTTGTTTAAACGTCAAATGGTGTCTTGTTAAGCTTAATGCAACATATTCAATAGAATTTCTGATGCGGGAAACCAGCCATTTTTCTCCGCCTTTTTTAACCACTCTCTAGCTAATTCTTCATCTTTTTCGACATAAAGTCCCTTTAAGTAAAAAAGACCCAAACTAAACTGAGATGCTGCAATTCCTTGATCGGCTGCCGTAGAATAAAACTCAAAGGCTATTTTTAGATTCTTTGCAACACCAGTGCCATTTTCATATTTATCTGCAAGATTATTAATAGCAGGATAGAATTGCTGCTGTGCGGCTTTCTCATAATATTTCAATGCAAGATCAATATCGACCTGCTTATCTTCATTTGAACCAGAATGATAAACTCCCAATAGATACAAAGCGGCTGCATTGCCTTGCTCAGCAATTACCTCGATATCTTCAATATAGATAACATCACTTTCGTTATATTCGGGTTGCTCCATCCAAGTTGAAGCCCAATTATATTCAGCAACAAGCGATCTATTATAAGTTGCTGCAATCCATAGCCAATTCCTACCCAACAAAAGATTTTTGCCTCTATTATTGCGTCCAAGACAATAATCAAGACCTATCATTATTTGTTGACCTATATCGAACTCCATAACATCAGGAGCCATTTCTTGTACAGATAAAAGATTCATTTTTAATTTAAGATTCAAGTAACGGTTAATTGATGTGTTGTAAGGGAAATTGAGGTATTTCAACCTAAAATGCTCTACTCTCTTTGTTATTTATTAATCAATGCTCATCTATTGAAGAAGCAGACTCAGCATCATCCTCTTTATAAATAAATTTCGGCATTTCCAAGCCAAAATAAATGGCAATTACACGTAAAGTAAAACCAAATACTAAGGTGAAAATCACGGTAAGATCGTGCTGCAATCCGATCTCTAAACAGACCCAATAACAGATCACCGCAACAAAAGAAATACTAGCATACAACTCACGGCGGAACACTAAAGGCACATCATTACAGAGAATATCTCGTAGGATACCGCCTGAAACTCCTGTTAACACGCCTGCCACGGCAGAAACTACAAAACCATGCCCCATCGATAATGCAATTTGACAACCAATAATCGTAAAACCAATTAAACCCATGGCATCGAGCAATAAGAATACACTGCGTAAATGCTTCATCCATTTGGCGATAATAATGGTGACAAACGCTGCACAACAAGTCAGAACCAAATATTCAGGATGTTTGACCCACGTTAAAGGATAATGGCCTAGCAAAACATCTCGAACAGAACCACCACCTAAAGCGGTCACACAAGCAATCAGCGTTACCCCAAACCAGTCCATACTACGTCGTCCTGCTGATAACGCCCCTGTCATCGCTTCCGCAGTAATGGCAATAATATAAATCACGGTGAGTAACATCTGCCGACATCCCTAAATCAGGCATCAAAGTGTGCGCTATTTTAAGGCAAACTTAAATGAATTGCGCACAACATTGTTTAAATTTTTTCCCTGAACCGCAAATACAGGGTTGTTTCATAGTGATTTGCAGATCCAAGGTTGGATCAAGAAAGTACCAGTGTTGTTGATGCAAAACAAAATGTGAAATTTCATGATGAATATGCGCCTGTTTGTCACCCTGATTTTTATCACAATAATGGGCCTTGAATTCTACCAAGGCATGGGTTTTATCCAGTTTTGGCTGGTGCTGCACGACTTCTAATTTTAGCCACTGATTGGATTGACTCCAATCTGCAATCGCATCTCGATCCAAAGCGGCTTGCTGCCCCAAAGCGGTAGTTTCCAAAATATAATCAATCTGTTGTAAAGCAAAAGCACTGTAACGCGAACGCATTAATTGCTCTGCATTTTGAGCAAATTGTTGTTTCAAATGCAAAGGCTGGCAACATGTTACATATAGCCCACTTCCACATGGACAATTCTCTGTCAATGTCATTTCAATACTCAAATAAAAATAGCCTTGAGCAAAACGACCGTAATCACGATGGTAAAACTCAGAGGCTATTTAAAACAAACTTAATTATGTATCGGCTAACTTTTCTTTGGCAATAATACGCACTTTTTCAATTTTGTGTCCATCCATTGTGACGACTTCAAAACGATAGCCATCAGCTTCAACCATTTCCCCATTTTCAGGTAAACGACCTAAATGGAATAACACATAACCAGATAAAGTTGAATATTCTTCACTTTCATCAACCAGATCTTTACCTAATAACAGTGATACATGGCGAATGTCCGTTGAACCTTCTAATAACATTGAACCATCATCCAAACTGGCAGCCACAGCTTCCAATTCGTCTTCATCAGGGAACTCACCTGCGATCGCCTCTAATACATCTATCGGCGTTGCAATTCCCTCGATAGAACCGTATTCATTTAAAACGATGGCAATTTGTAATGGAGCCTGACGTAACTGCTCCATCACCATTAATACTTGTGCATTTTCATGCACAATCACAGGCTCACGTAAGTGTTTACTGAAATCAATTGCACCTGTTTCAATATATTCATTCAACACTTTATGCGTTAAAACAACACCTTCAATATTGTCTAATTCACCACGCGCAATAATCAACCGCGAATGGGTCATTGCCATTAAACGTTCTTTCAACTCTGCCGGATCAGCGTCTAAATCTAACCATTCTAATTCAGGACGCGGCGTCATCACCGATTTCACAGGACGTTCAGATAAGCCTAAAACACCCTGTACCAATACGCTGTGATAGACCCCATTATCTTCGTCAAAAACTTCTTTGGCATAGGCTTGAGTCGCTAAAACATCTTCGGCTTCTTTATTTTGGCCTTCACTACCATTACCTTTACTGCCCAACATACGTAATACCGCAGAAGCTGTGCGATAACGTAAATCAGTCGTCGTCACCAATTTCTCTTGATTGCGACGCATGGTCTGATTCACGATTTCGACTAAGACAGAGAAACCAATCGCAGCGTACAAGTAACCTTTCGGAATATGGAAACCAAAGCCCTCAACCACTAACGAGAAACCGATCATCATCAGGAAGCCAAGACACAGAATCACGACCGTTGGATGCTTATTCACAAAATCCATCAGCGGTTTGGATGCCCAAAGCATAATACCAACAGCAATAATCATTGCCAGCATCATGACACTTTGATGCTTCACCATACCAACTGCGGTAATCACACTGTCTAAAGAAAATACGGCATCTAAAACTACAATCTGAACAATCACCATCCAAAAAGTCGCATGTACAGGATTTTCTTCTTTCAGTGTTTGGTGACCCTCGATTCGTTCATGTAACTCCATCGTACCTTTGAAGAGTAAGAACACACCACCAAACAGTAAAATCAGGTCACGACCAGAAAAGGCATGGTCAAAAATATGGAACAGTGGTTCAGTTAGAGTCACAACCCATGCAATTGCAGCAAGCAATCCTAGACGCATGATTAAGGCGAGAATCAAACCAACTCTACGAGCAGCATTACGTTGTTCTGGTGGTAGTTTTTCTGCCAAGATTGCAATAAATACTAGGTTATCAATGCCTAGTACGATTTCAAGCACCACCAATGTAGCTAAGCCAACCCATGCAGCAGGATCAGACATCCATTCAAAAATCATTGATGTGACTCCTCTGCAAAATCAGCAATATCGTTATGTAGTTGAAATTTTAAAAGGTCGGCACAAATAGCCAAAACATTTTTTTTAGGAAATAAGAACAAAGCGGAGCGACAACAACCACTACTCATAGAGGTACATAAATTAATAAAAGGATTTTCAGTATAGGCAAGATTGCAGTGAAATTCATCTTTTTTATGTGCTTGTTGTTTTCAAATTTTTTCTAAAATTCATGATATTGTTTTGTACGTAAAGTGTGCATAAAACTGTCATAAAAGTCATTTAACCTAGACAAGCACAATGAAAATGATAAGGTGAAAATAAACCGAATGAATAGTGTATTTAGAATGACAGATAAAAAAACCATTTCTTCTACTCCCAGAAAAACCACCCAATCTCTTATTGCGTTATATTGCGGTTCTCGTACAGGTAACAAACCTATTTATCGAGATAAAGCCATCGAACTTGCTCAACACATCGCGAATCAAGGTCTTGGAATTGTCTATGGCGGGGCAAGTATTGGCTTAATGGGTCAAGTTGCAGATACTGTACTCGAACATAGTGGTGAAGTAGTCGGTGTAATTCCTGAGTTTATGTTGGACTATGAAATTGCACACAATAAATTAACAGAGCTTCATATTGTTGAAACCATGCATGAACGTAAAGCATTGATGGCAGAACGTGCCAGTGCTTTTATTGCTTTACCTGGTGGTTTAGGTACTTTTGAAGAGATTTTAGAAATAGCGACTTGGGGCCAACTCAATCAGCACCAAAAACCGATGATTATTTATAATGTAAATCGTTTTTATGATGCCTTGATTGCTCAACTAGATCATGCTGTTGAAGAAGGATTTTTACCTCCTCAACATCGTGCCAAAGTGATTATTTGTGATTCGCTTGAACAAATTACCAATGTAATTAAAAATTTGAATAGTCCTACACGTATCGAAGTCTAAAATACTCAACATAAAAAAAACGGATCAAATTGATCCGTTTTTTTTATGCCAAGAGTTTATTGAAGATTAACTTGGTAAACAGCCGTTGAACCACTGACTTCATTACCAACCACGAGTAATGGCTTGCCATTTGGGGAGTCTTTTGCAGAGACAAAGATCAACCCCTCAGGTCCTAAATCACCCTGCTGCGCAATATCGGTTTCTACAAAGTTACGGGTAGTAAAATATTCAATAAACTTAGGTTTATTCGGCGTAGTGATGTCATACGCCATGATACCACTCATACGTTCCAAACCAATAAAAGCAAAGGTTTTCTTCCCGATTGTCCCCACAGTAATACCTTCTGGTTCTGGGCCTTTGGCAGCACTTCGCTTATCAAAAGTGACTTCTTCATGATCACTATTAAAGTATTTAGGGAATAACTCTGCTATTTTCTTTTCAAATTCGCTACCCGAATCCCAAACAAGTTGACCTTGGGTATTCCAGATACTAAATGAACGTGCACCATAGGCATAGAGTTTGTCATAAACCAGATAACCATCTGCATCCAGTTTTGGTGTACCGTCTTGATTCACTTGGTATCCTTTGGTCCACGTCACTTTTAAACGACCTAATTGACCATCTTCACGACAGCCTTTTGCATCTGTTGCCGTTGCGCCACAATAAGCAAAAGTTGATGCATTTAATCGTGCACCTTTTACGCCTACAGCGATTTTCTGTAAATGCGCTGGATAC
The DNA here is from genome assembly GCF_023488045.1 of Acinetobacter sp. ANC5681. Classification (NCBI taxonomy): domain Bacteria; kingdom Pseudomonadati; phylum Pseudomonadota; class Gammaproteobacteria; order Moraxellales; family Moraxellaceae; genus Acinetobacter; species Acinetobacter sp. ANC5681. The sequence goes on along the minus strand of NZ_JAMFKZ010000007.1, from coordinate 14,013 downwards.
TCATCTTTGACTTTATTGGTAAAACCACTACTCTTAAACAGGTCTTTAATGCGAATTTCTTCTACAAAGCCCTTACTGGTATCACCACCAAAATATGCCTCAGCATCTTTTAACCAAGCTCGTGAATCCCCTTCATTAGCAGTCACCAAATAAGTTTGGCCATTCACCTGATAATTCGCAATCGAATCTGGTTGATACATCCCCACTAAACCTGCCCACGGTTTGATATTGATCATTCCCTTATCTTTATCTTTGGTATCAATAACACCATCACCATTACAATCCGTTTTTGGATCACAATCCCGATCACTCACATCTAAAGCATTCTCAACCAAACTATGGTCTTTATAGCCTAATGGATAAATATCGGTGACTTTCTGTTGTGCGATATCTATTCTCGCAATTGCATTATTTTCTTGTAACGTGACCCAAGCGGTTTTGCTATCTGCTGAAATGGTTATATATTCAGGTTCTAAATCTTGAGCAACGCTGGCATTTGGACCAAAGATACCTACTCCTTTGGCAAATAAATCTGACTTTTGATTATTCCATGCACTAAAACCTGCCACACTGGCTTTAGGTTGTTGGATATTGCTGATATCAATAATGCTGATTGAACCTTCAGGATCAACCGAATAATCATCATTCGGTTCTGCTTCATTTGCGACTAAAACCGTTTTAGCATCTGGACTAAAAGTCAGCATATCAGGTAAAGCACCCACACTCACTTTGCTAATAAAACTGAGATCTTTGGCATTAAAAAACACCACCATTCCTGCATCCGTTTTATTCTCAGCTTGTACTGCAATCGCAACAATGCCATTTTTCACAGCAACACTATTTACTTCAGAATTTGCTAAATACGTTCGTGCTGAAAGCTCTGCAATGTGTACAGGCTGTGCTGGTTTAGATGCATCTAAAACATCGACTAAACCTTTTTGTGCATTGACTACAAATAAGCGTTTACTTGCCGCATCATACGCAGGAATCTCAGCTGCACTTTTAACAAACACCTTGGTTTCATAACGCCCTAACAGACTTAACTTAATTGTTTCAGGCGTTGCTTCTACAACCTCTGTTGAGCTCGTAGCGTTATCATTCTCATTACAGGCAACCAACCCTACAGACAACAATGTTGTCAATAAAACTGAAATCTTAAATTTCATCATCAAATTCCATACCCTTATTTTGTATGGTTAATTTAGTGATTTGAGATGCAAGTTAGATGACACTTTAATGTCAGTTCCATGACCACTCTTTGACAATTTTGGTCTTTATTTCCAATAGGGTTGCATTAAACTAGAACCGATTTCTTATGTGTCAGAACTCATGACAACGACAACACACCAAGCTGTACAGCCTGAATTTCGATGGTTGGTCATATTGGTTTCGATTGGCTTTTTTATGCAAGCCTTAGATACCACCATCGTGAATACTGCAATACCAGCCATGGCGATTCAACTGAATGAAAATCCATTACAAATGCATAGTGTAATTGTCGCCTATGTATTATCTGTTGCAGCCTGTATTCCCTTGAGTGGCTGGTTAGCCGATCGTTTTGGGATTCGTAATATTTATCTCAGCTCTATGGTGATTTTCAGCTTGGCCTCATTGGGATGTGGCTTATCGCAAAACCTAGAGCAACTGTTGTTTTTCCGTGTGATTCAGGGTATCGGCGGTGCATTACTGATGCCTGTAGGTCGTTTGGCTTTATTAAAACTAATTCCACGCTCCCAATTTCTTTCAGCCATGAGTCTCATGAGTTTGGCAGGGTTAATCGGTCCACTGATGGGACCTACATTAGGCGGTTGGTTAGTTGAAGTCGCAACATGGCATTGGATTTTTCTGATTAATCTTCCGATGGGTATTCTCGGTATGATCATGACATTTAAGATCATGCCCAATCAAAAAGAGCCGACAGTGAAAACTTTCGATTTCAGCGGTTTTATCTTATTAATGGTCGCGATGGTCGGTTTGTCCTTAGGCATTGAAAATATGGCCTCCTCACAATATTCAAATCTTGTGAGTATCAGCTTATTGTTGATCGGCATAATTGCCACCGTTAGCTATGCCTACCATGCGCATACCCATCAAAATGCGCTATTTCATGGACGTTTATTCCGTTACAAAATCTTCTCGATCGGTGTATTAGGTAATTTCTTCGCACGTTTGGGCAGCAATGCTATTCCTTTTATTTTACCTTTGATGTTACAAGTGGCCTTTGGCTTTGAACCTTTCATTACAGGATTAATGATGATTCCATTGGTCTTGGGTTCATTATTTTCGAAACCAATTATTCGTCCATTAATTCAACGTGTAGGGTATCGTCGTTTTCTACTCACCAATACCATCTTGGTCGGATTATGTATTGCGAGCTTCTCATTAATGACAGCAGTTACACCACTTTGGTTGAAAGTCTTACATCTGTTTATTTTTGGTACATTAAACTCACTACAGTTTGTAGGCATGAATACCCTCACTCTCAAAGACTTGCCACAACACGATGCCAGCAGTGGCAATAGTTTTTTATCAATGATTATGATGCTGTCTATGAGTATTGGTGTCGCAATGGCAGGCACATTGATTAATCTATTCAGTCAGCACTTTTCAACGACATCGATTAGCAGTGCTTTCCATGCCACATTGATTACACTGGGTTGTATTAACATCATTACTGCAATCATCTTTTGGCAGATTCCGAAAGAAACTACGGATGAGTCTCCATAAGAGAATGTCTAGGATTACTCTCAATACATCATGTAAATTTGTGGAACAATTGAGCCATCAGATGATCAATCTAAAAGCTAAACCGAGTACAATCTCTGCATGATCAATACTGTAAATCCAATACGCAACTCGATCTTGCATAGCATAAAATATGGCAAAGAAACTCTTGAAGCACTCGCTCTCTCAACATTACCCAACGGTGACTAGCATCGCTTTAACAGTGATGCTTGGGCTTGTGAGTTATTTCGGTTTGTTCTATCAACAAAAAGCCGTAGCACAAGATTATTCAATCCGTGGATTTGATGTATCGCATCATCAAGGTGAGATTAACTGGAAAAAGATCTCTCCGATGCAATACCAATTCGTGTATCTCAAAGCCACCGAAGGTGGCGATTTCAAAGATCAAAATTTTCAGCAGAATTGGCTCAAAGCACGTGAAAGAGGTTTACATGTCGGTGCGTATCATTTCTACCGTCTCTGCCGTGATGGCACCGTTCAGGCTGAAAATTTTATCGCTACTGTGCCAAAGAAAGCAGATGCCTTACCACCTGTGATTGATCTTGAATATGACAGTAGTTGCATTAATACCTATACCAAAGAGCAGTTACTCAAAGAAATTCAGATCATGAATGATCAACTCCATAAACATTATGGCAAACAACCTATTTTTTATATTTCCAAGACTTTTTACCACATTGTCTTGATGGGTAATTTTAGCAATACCCCATTATGGGTGAGGGATTATGAGGGTAAACCTGAATTAAAAGATGGCCGAAAATGGCTCTTTTGGCAACATAGCCAAAGTGGAAAGATAGAGGGTATTCCAAAACCTGTTGATCTAAATGTCTATGCAGAATCGCCAAAACAGTGGCGAATCTTTTTAAAACAACAAGGCATCGTAGATGCCAAGTGAACTGCGCAAAATCATCCATATTGATATGGATGCCTTTTATGCATCGGTTGAACTCAGAGAGCTCCCTGATCTCAAAAACTTGCCTGTGGTGATTTCATCACACCACCCTCGTGCTGTAATTGCTGCAGCATCCTACCCCGCTCGCGTATTTGGCCTACGCTCTGCCATGTCGATGGGGCAAGCTAAAAAACTCTGCCCTCAGGTCATCGTGATTGAGCCTAATTTTGAAAAATATCGTGAAGTCTCAGCTCAAATTCATCAGATTTTCCAACAATACACTCCTCTGATTGAACCGCTATCATTAGATGAAGCTTATTTAGACGTGACTGAGAATCTAAAAAACATTCCGAGTGCGACTGAGGTCGCTGAACACATTCGTGCTGATATTTTTGCAGTAACAGGACTCACTGCGTCCGCTGGTGTAGCTCCCAATAAATTTTTGGCAAAGATCGCCTCTGATTGGAACAAACCTAATGGTTTATTTGTGATAAAACCCCATCAGGTACTCAATTTTATTCAGGATTTAGCTCTCAATAAAATTCCAGGGGTCGGTAAAGTCACTCAAGAAAAATTAAGTCAACTGAATTTACACACGCTCGGTGACCTACAAAAAATAGAAGAAAATATACTTATTCATCATTTTGGCAAATACGGAAAACAACTGTATTTATATGCTCAAGGGATTGACCATCGTCCAGTCAAAGCTGAGCGAGAACGCCAACAAATATCAAAAGAGACCACTTTTGATGATGATTATACACTTGAAGAATGTCATCACACTTGGCAGCCCCTAGCTGGGCAAGTGTGGCGTAGTCTGAATAAAAAACAATTAACTGCTCGGGGAGTCAATATAAAACTTAAACTTAAAAATTTTCAGGTTTTACAACACAGTAAAAGTTTCAAACAAGCGCTACAATCTGAACAAGACTTAGCACAAGTCATCTTTCAACTGCTGAATGAAATGCATATTGACCCGACTTTTCAATTCCGTTTAGTCGGTGTTGGCGTCTATCAATTACAGCCCATGCAACAAGAATCTCAACTTTCTTTGTGGTAGTGGCGTTTTTTTACACAAAAGCATATCCCAAACTAAAATTTATGTTTGCTTTTTATGCGGTTTTCAGTACTCTAGTCGGCGCGGTAACATTATCCTTGTTGCTTGCCCTTGCTAAAGAAATCCTCGCTTTTAGCATTTGCTCCTGTGGTTAGCGTGACGATCAAATCCGAATATTACAGGGCACTTCAGGTGTCCTTTTCTTATTTATCTTTTATAAAAATTCTCAACATTAGTTCTCTCGATCCAGACTTCAGTTAAACTAATATCATAAAATTAGAAAATATTGATTACTGATTATTATGAATCAAAAACAAATTCTCTGTATTGAAGACGAAGCCGCAATTGTGTTACCACTACGTTACGCGCTTGAACGTGAAGGTTGGAGTGTCAGTTGGGCAAGTACAGGAACGCAAGCACTCGAATTACTCTCTCAACAGACTTTTGATTTTATTATTTTAGATGTGGGTTTACCTGATCTCAATGGTTTTGAAGTCTGCAAACAACTACGTCAAAAATATCAAACACCTTTATTATTTTTAACCGCTCGCGATGATGAAATTGATCGGGTTGTCGGTTTAGAAATCGGCGCTGATGATTATTGTACTAAGCCTTTTAGCGCACGAGAAATTGTGGCAAGGATTAAAGCCTTTTATTTTTCCAGCAACGCAGGCTGGTTCGCATGGAAAGCTTTGCTGCCTGATTTATACAAAATTACACTGTAGTTAGGGGCCATGCAGTACAATCAGCCTATGTTTTTTTCATTAGGTTACCATTATGTCTGTGCAAAGACTGCATGTCACTTCACGTTATTGCGAAGTCGCAATTTCAGGAAATCTAGTTCATTTGGCAGGTCAACTGGCAGATGATACCAGTGTCGATGTTACTGCACAGACACAACAAACTTTAGATAATATCGATCGTTTACTCGCAGAAGCAGGTACAGACAAAACGCATATTTTATCTGTCCTTATTTTTCTAAAAGACATTGAACAAGATTATGCAGCAATGAATGCGGTTTGGGATGCATGGATTGCTGAAGGTCATCCCCCAGCACGTACCTGCGTAGAGTCTAAACTGTATACGCCAGATGTTTTGGTTGAAATGACCGTGACAGCAGTACGTCCATAATCAATTAAGATGATTTTGCTGCTAGAACATTATATTTCATAACTCGTTCCGTTTGCGGCATTGTGGTTGCTGTGATTGAAACAGGCATGATCGGTTCAAATAGATCAGGAACTAAGTTCTCACGTAACTCTTGCTCCGTTGGAATACTGCTATAGCGCAATACTCGATAACCGGCTAATTCTAATAAGCTGTCTTGATAATGCTTTTGATGTAGACGATTCACATATGACTCGTCTGCAATCTCAATAATTGCAAGCACTTGATGTTGCTGATCAAGTACAACAAAATCAGCAACTAAACCTTGATACTTACGACGCGTATGTGCAAATTTTGTCGTTAATAGCGCATCAAAAGAAACATGCGCCAAAATCGTATGACGAGGTAATACAGCTTGTAAACGCATCAAGGTAATTTGCTCAGAAATATTGAGAATACCACGGCGTTTTAATGGACTATCTTGACGCCGATTAGGATGTAGACGTCGAAACACAAGTGCTGTAATCAACAGCAATCCAACTATTGTTATGAAATAATACATTTCTAACGAATCCCTTTAGATTTTTTATAATCATTTTGGCTTTGAGCCATTTTTTTAATCAGTAACAACGATAGTTAAAGTCATTTTAGCAGTGTAACTTAAATTTTTTTAATCGTGTTTCACTCGTCGACCAAAGTCGTAAAAGCATCCTGCATATATATTTATAATCATCAGTAGGCAAATATTCAAGCGGATATTGTCAGTATATGTTTCGATAAATTGTACTTTTATAACCAGATTGCGACTACCCTACCATTTATATATAAAAAAGAAGGCATCATGACTGATGCCTTCTTTTTATTGATTTAACGCTTTGGTTTCACTTTAGGTTTTGATTTTCCTGAGAATGGTTTTTTGTCACCTGTTTCACGTGGCGGTAAACCTGTATATTGCGTTAAGATTTGCCCTTTTTGTGGACGTTTCTGACCTGATTGTGGCTGAGATTGCGCTTGACCACGCTTCGCTGAATCACCTGCAACAGTGGAGTTCTTTTTACGTGCAGATTTATATTCACCTTCAGCCGTACCTTGTGGCTGATAGGTTGGGATCAGATGCTGCTTCGAATTACCAATTAAATCCGAACGCCCCATCTCTTTCAGTGCTTCACGTAACAAAGGCCAGTTATTTGGATCATGATAACGCAAGAATGCTTTATGCAGACGGCGACGCTTTTCACCTTTCACAATATCGACATTTTCAGTATAACGTGCCACTTTAGACAACGGATTTTTGCCTGTGTAGTACATCGTGGTCGCAGTGGCCATTGGTGATGGGTAGAAGGTTTGTACCTGATCAGCACGGAAACCATTTTTCTTCAACCAAATCGCCAAGTTCATCATGTCATAATCGGTGGTACCCGGATGTGCTGCAATGAAGTATGGAATGAGATATTGTTCCTTACCTGCTTCCTTACTGAAACGCTCAAACATTTGTTTAAAGCGGTCATACGTCCCAATTCCCGGTTTCATCATCTTCGACAATGGGCCTTGTTCAGTATGCTCAGGTGCAATTTTTAAATAGCCACCCACATGATGCTGTACCAATTCTTTCACATATTCAGGGTTCAATACCGCAAGGTCATAACGTAGACCAGAACCAATCAAAATCTTCTTCACACCTTTGATTTCACGCGCTTTACGATAAAGCTGAACAAGAGGTGCATGATCGGTATGTAGGTTTTGACAAACCCCTGGATAAACACAAGATGGCTTACGACAATTTTTTTCAATTTCAGGGTCGTTACAGTGCAAACGATACATGTTTGCAGTTGGGCCACCTAAGTCTGAAATAATGCCTGTAAATTGAGGTGCCGTATCACGAATTTTTTCGATTTCACGCAAAATCGAATCTTCAGAACGGTTTTGAATAATACGACCTTCATGTTCAGTAATTGAACAGAAGGTACATCCGCCAAAACAACCACGCATGATATTGACCGAGAATTTAATCATATCAAAGGCTGGGAAACGTGCATTTCCATAAGAAGGATGCGGTAAACGTGCATACGGTAAATCAAACACATAATCCATTTCCTCAGTGGTCAGAGGAATTGGTGGTGGGTTGATCCAGACGTCCCGCTCACCATGACGCTGCACTAAGGCACGTGCATTACCCGGATTGGTTTCAAGGTGCAAGATGCGGTTGGCATGGGCATACAACACATGATCATCAGCAACGGCTTCAAAAGACGGTAAACGAATCACGGCCAATTCACGTGGAGGTAATTTATGTTTAATCGCTTTTGATGGCGCAGGCTTTAACTGCACAATCTGTGTATCTGGATCGAGCTGGTCGCCTTCACGCACGATTGGATTGGCAACGATTTCTTTTTGGAAATTTTGATACTGCGCTAATGAGTTACCTTTTTCTTTTTCAACTTCACAGCCATCAATATCTTCAGTCATGACATAAGGATTAATAATTGGATCGACACGTCCAATGGTATCCACGTCATTACTGGCAATTTCAACGAATTTGGCTTTAGATGCTTTATTATGCTTATTAATAATAAATGCTGTACCACGAACATCTGTAATTTCGTGGATTTTCTCACCTTTGGCTAAACGATGCATCACATCGATAATCGCACGCTCGCCATTACCATACATCAATAGATCAGCTTTTGAGTCCATCAAAATAGAGCGGCGAACTTTGTCAGACCAATAATCATAATGTGCAATACGACGCAAGCTGCCTTCAATACCACCAAGCAAGACAGGAACGTCAGGAAAAGCTTCACGGCAACGCTGACAGTAAACTGTTGCTGCACGGTCTGGACGCTTATTTGCTTCATTGTTTGGCGAATAGGCATCATCGGAACGAATTTTACGATCTGCCGTATAACGGTTGATCATTGAATCCATATTCCCTGCGGTCACACCCCATGCAATGGTTGGCTTGCCTAGAACACGGAAGCTCTCTGCGTTGGTCCAATCTGGTTGTGCAATGATTCCGACACGGAAGCCTTGTGCTTCAAGTACACGCCCAATCACACCTGATACAAAAGACGGATGGTCAATATAGGCATCACCACAAACCAAAATAAAGTCACACGCATCCCAGCCGAGTTGATCCATTTCTTCTCGTGACATCGGCAAAAATGGTGCGGGTTCAAAACACGACGCCCAATATTTGTCGTAATCAAACAACGCTTTTGGCGCGGTCTGCATAGTATAGGCAGTAGACATGGCTTGCGAATCTCGGCTAGCAGATGGAGGAGAGACATCTAAAGATGAAAGCCGATCATTTTAGCATGAATTCAATTCATTTTTATAGATCAAAAAACAAACAGAAGCATTTCCCCAAAAAGTATTTGTAACTTATTGAGGAAATAGCATCATAAAATGTTGATAATTATACTTCTTCGTTCAAGAAGCCTTCTTTAATTTCAGAAGGTAAATCTTGATGCCACCACGTATAAATAGAAGCTTTAATTTCTTCATCTTCATCAGGATCATTCAATGGTTCATCATCTTCACGAATAAGCTCATCGCCATCAAATTTGAACCAAAACTCCCATGGATCATCATCACCACAGCCCCAAGCTTGTGCATGAATATCAGGTAATAATCCTTTTAAAAATAATAAAATATTTTCAATGTTTTCATCGCCATTTGAGCCATGGGTAAAATCTAGGACAGCAAATCCATCAACATAGTGCAATGTCTCTGGCGCAAGATCATGTTCAATCGAATCAATCAAATCAACTAGCTCTTGAGTAATCTCATCCGCTTGCGGATTGATGAGTAAAGCTGTCTGAATGAACTTTTCTTCATCTCCATGATGTGTGGTAAATAAGACCTCTAATTGTCCCATGATTGTTGAGTCAGGATGCTTATAATAAACACGACTATGTAATTCCATCTTATCTCCCCCAATTTTAATATTATCTCTACACCCAAATAGGTGCTTGTTTAAATTACTAAATTTTCAGGACTTTTATCAAGTTTATGCGACTTTAATTGTCGTTTTATTTTCATTCTTCATTAAGTGTATCGCGAGCGCAAAACCAATCACTAAGACCACTCCGACACTCAAATTAATTCCAATCCATCCAAAATGCTCCCAGACCAAACCACCACTACTCCCAAGCAAACTTGAGCCGATGTAATAGCAAAATAAATACAGCGAAGAAGCTACTGCCCGATATTGTACCGCTTGAACGGAGACCCAACTACTTGCAGTTGAATGTGCAGCAAAAAATGAAAAAGTGAAAATCGTCAATCCCAGTAAAATTGCCCAAAGCGAAGGAATAAGCGTAATGAACAGACCAACCATCATGCTAAATAATAAAAAAGGCAGCACTTTTGCTCGACCATATTGATACCCCCATTGCGCAGCTTTCGGTGAACTATAAATTCCAGCAAGATAAGCAATCGAAATCAAACCAATCCATGTTTGTGATAAATGAAATGGCGCTTCTAATAAGTGGTAACTGATATAGTTAAAAACTGTGACTAGGCAGCCCATTAAAATAAAGCCTTGGGCAAATAAAATTCGTAGTTTCGAGTCTTTTAAATTTTGCTCAAACGCGGCTTTAAAACGTGAAAATCGGAATGGAAATGGCTTGAAATGCTGTGATTTGGGCAACAATAAATAAAATAGACAAGCAATAATAAAATTTAGAAAACCAATGATATAGGTTGCAGATTGCCAAGAAATAAAGTCAACCAATACCCCTGCAATTAAACGTCCACCCATGCCGCCAATCGCTGTGCCAGAGATATACAATCCCATCGCAAAACCGATATCTTTCTGCGCAATTTCTTCGCCGATATAAGTCATTGCAACGGCTGCGACCCCACTCACGGCTAAACCAATGAGAATACGGGTGCTGAGAAAAATCTCCCAAATTGGAAACGAAGCACTAATCAATAAGAGAATCGAAACGAGGAATAAGGCACAAACCATGATCGGTTTACGTCCAAAACGATCAGAAATAAAACCTGTGAATAACAGACCAATTGCTAAGGCGACGGTAGAAAAGGATAAAGGAAAACTACTATGCGTCGGTGTAACCTGAAAGAATTTTGCAAAAATTGGCATCATGGGTTGTACACAGTACAACGATGAAAAGGATGCAAAACCAGCAAAAAATAAAGACCATAAAATCGCAGTAAACGATTTTGAACCATATTCGATATGGGTTTTGACAATGTCCGACATAAATCAGCTTTTTCTACAGGTCTGATTTGATTTTAGTCTTTTTTAGACTCCCTGTAATGACCACCTTTAAAAAAACCTGAAACGTTGGGCATTGCATATAATTTTCTGCGGGACATACTGCTGCTTGCCTCAACCCCCACTGATAAAATGTAACTATCTGGCCATAATCCTGTATTTTGTAGGTTAAAGCGTACACAGGTTGCGGTGATTGGCGAATAGCTGATAGCAGGTTTATCCCCTAATATACAAATCATAGAGAGACAGGAAGTCTCATTCAGAACAACAAGAAGCACAGGACGTGGTCGTTGACAGGAGTTGGCGGTAAGAAACCAAATATGAGAAAGCCTCGACAGGATGTCGGGGCTTTTTTATTGCCCTGGTGTTTAATTCGCATAGACATAGAACGATAAAATAATCGCTATTGACTCCCTCAATTTGGCTTAATACCATGACTCATCATTTTATTTTTCTGATTGTTTGCTTTGCAAATCCTAACAACTCAACAATACATTCTTGAAAAACCCATCTTGCTGCTTTTAAGAATCGGTCTGGTTCTGAGCGCTATCACCCTGTCTGCATGCAGCAGTCTAAGCGGATCATTTGCCAATCGTTCCAATCAACTCTCATCAGGATTACAAACCGCTTATTCTGTTTCACCTAGTACCGCCAATCGCGTATCGCCCATCATCATTCAAAGCTCAGAGCGTTACGATGTTTCGCCACTTTTAATTGCGGCGATTATTCGACAGGAATCCAACTACAACAGTGCCGCACGCTCACCGACGGGCGCAGTGGGACTGACCCAAATCATTCCAAGTCATTGGCGTCAGGCCTGTCCTGGCAATCTTTATGATGAAAGTGTCAATATCAACTGTGGCACCCAGGTCCTTGCGACCTACTATAAATCTGCGGGAAACTGGTCAAAAGCCGTTGCCTATTACAATGTTGGACCAACAGGTTATCAACGCAGTTTCTGGACACGACACAAAGGCAAGAAATATGCAAGATCGGTGAAGCGACATGAAAAGGCTTTAAAGAAAGCACTTTAAATTGGACAATAAAAAAACCATGCGCTAAAGGCATGGTTTTTTTATATTCAACGACTGATTAAGCCTCGTCAAACAAGCCCTCAAATAACACTGAAGATAGATAACGCTCACCACTGTCAGGTAAAATCACCACAATGGTTTTCCCTGCATTTTCTGGACGTTCAGCAATCTGGGCCGCTGCCGCCAATGCCGCACCACTTGAAATACCCACTAAAATTCCTTCTTGCGTTGCACACTTTCTTGCCCAGTCAATCGCATCCGCACTGTTCACTGGCAGGACTTCATCAACCAGGTCCAAATCCAGGTTTTTAGGAATAAAGTTGGCACCAATCCCCTGAATTTTATGCGGTGCAGGTGTAATGCTCTCACCATTTTTAGTTTGGGTAATAATTGGTGATTCAGCTGGTTCAACTGCCACTGAATACAATGGCTTATTCTGCACTTGCTCAAAATAACGTGAAATCCCTGTAATGGTGCCGCCAGTTCCCACACCCGCCACTAAAATGTCAACATTACCCCCTGTGGCATTCCAGATTTCAGGACCTGTAGTATCTGTATGAATCTGTGGATTGGCTGGATTTTCAAATTGTTGTGGTAGGAAATAAAGCTCAGGATTTTCAGTGGTTAAACGAACAGCTTCATCCACCGCACCTTTCATACCTTTTGCTGGCTCGGTCAAAACAAGATTTGCGCCTAAAGCTTTCAGTACTTTTCTACGCTCTAAGCTCATACTTGCTGGCATAGTTAAAGTAATAGGATAACCTTTTGCCGCTGCAACAAACGCTAAAGCAATACCTGTATTACCGCTAGTCGGTTCAACAATATGCATACCCGTTTTAAGTACACCACGTTTTTCCGCATCCGCAATCAACGCTGCGCCAATACGGCATTTTACTGAAAATGCAGGATTACGGCTTTCCACTTTTGCCAATACTGTAGCATCTGATTTAATCAAGCGATTGATACGAACTAAAGGCGTATTACCAATCGCTTCGGCATTGTTTGAATATACTGCGATACCTAAGTTTGCAGGTGTTGGAAATTGTTGATCAGTCGACATGTTATTTCCTTATTAGATTTGGAATGATTCTTAAGCATTATAGGCTTGTGAACTTAGGAGGAAAGTAGAAAACGTTAAGATTTATGAAAAGTTTTTCCCATATTTATAGCTTTCTTCACCGATTATGCACCCGTAAACCATGAGAAAAACACATACTCATCGGACGTTTCATAAAATATCTCTATCTCATTCCAATCTGCTGTTAATCCTAATGCTAATTTTATATCTGAAGAAATAGGTAAAGTAAAACTTTCAACTGGAGTAACCTCCACACCGTTATGATAAATTCCCCAACGATCAGAATATTTTAGATTTTTCGCATTCTGATTTTTCTTTATCAATTTTTGGATACAATACACTATCCATTGTGTTTGTTCTTGTACTTCTAATTCAGTTAGTTTTTTAAAATTAGCTTTCTCTAATATAGGTAATAGCCAAATATCAAAAATCTTTTTTAAATCTGTTGTAGTTGTTTCAAGAATATCCTATTCTTCATAAAAATGAAGTTGATGAATAACCAGTATTATAAATGCTTCTAATGAATTCAAACCTTGTGATTTTTTACAAATAAAATAGATGGCATCACACATCCCTTCATCGAAAGTCCTATATTCAACTCGATCAATGTGTACACGGGTAGAATTAGATAGTATATTTTTTACTTGTTTAAAATTTGATTTAATTTTTTCTGATGAGATTTCATCCATAACATCTTCTTAATCAATGACAATCATATAATTAAAACAAATGTAACATAAAAAACACCCCTAACCATTAGGTTAGGGGTGTTTAGATTTAAAAGCTGGCGATGACTTACTCTCACATGGCAAATGCCACACTACCATCAGCGCTAAGAGGTTTCACTTCTGAGTTCGG
>NZ_JAMFKZ010000060.1:0-4370 GCF_023488045.1 Acinetobacter sp. ANC5681 | reverse complement strand
AAATCAAATGGCAGAAGACTTTTATCGGTTAGCTGCCTAGAATCTCCCAAGTGAAAGTCTCCTGCTAATTCAGCACACATCAGACAAACGTAGAGAACGTATCAAACAAGGTTTAGAAAGAAGTGGATATATCCCAACAGGCAAAAAAGCAGACTTAACTAAACACCAAAGAATAAAAGAACTAAATATTAAAGGATTAACAAAAGAAGAAATTGCTAAAGCTGTTGGGTGTGGAATTGCAACAGTCTATAGAGTGTTAAAAAATAGATAAAAAAAGCGATACATAAAGTATCGCTTTGAATGTCATATCTAATTAAAATTTATTTTTTGATTCCACCATGTTTCTATTGCAACAGCGTCAAAATATACTGGTGACTGCCTTTGATTTCCCTCTTTATATGGCTTAGGAAATAAAATATCAGTTTTAATCAACTTATCTAGTTTATCACTCTTTATAGACAAAATATGGCATACTTCTTTTTTTGTTAATCTTAATTTTTTCATTCTTATTATTCCCCCCAATATCTAAATTTTTCATAAAATGCATTTCCTTTATTACTGCATGTGTCGAATTATTTTTATTTTCAAATTTGTTTTTATTATTGATTTTTTTATACATTTTTATACTTCTTAATTAAATCAATATCTACACCATACTCTGTATAAAATTTCATTCTTTTATTATGTATTGTTGATCTACTATAATAATCTTCTATACACCCCTCTTTTAATAATGTATAAAATTTTCTGTCATTTTTATCTATAATATCAAGAACTTTGTCTCTTTTATCTTGATCAGGTAAGCGTAGTCTTGAAAATTTTTCCTTAAACAAATTATTTACATATGATTTGTTTCCCCATTGATATCCATATGATAACTTCCATTCTTTAAGTTGATCATTATAAACACTAGCCTCTGCTCTGATCATTCTTTCTGCTAATTCAAAGAGCTTTGGATCTGTGTTAAACCTTTGTAATTTGGCTTTTAATTCATTAGATTTATGATAGTAGCAAATCGACCATCTTGTTTTACTTTTTTTACCGAAATATACGCCATTTGGATACTTCTCTTTAGCCTTATTGGGAAAATAACCAATACGTTGAATGTGGTCTAAATATCTTAATGAACGATCCTTGTTTTCAAATATCAAATCCCTTTTAACATCAGCTTTATAAACTCTATAATCACCTTCAATAATTCTCTGAATTTGTGCTGATGTAGGATGAACTAAATTCATAGTTTGTAAAACTTGTACAAACTCATAAACCAATTTAATTAAGTCTGTTTCACCAAGAATATTCTCATTTTTCAACCACTTATAAATATTACCACTTACATTAATACAACTACTACTTAATGATGTGATTTTAATATTTTTTCCATCTTCAGAGCTTAACCATTTTGGCTTATTTTTAAGCACAACATCATTATCTGAAATATTTTTTAATTCATTCAAATTTTTTAAATAATTTTTTGAATAAATATAAGTTCCATTTGAAAGTTTTTCTGCATCATGATCTACATATAAATTCACCTCAAGCATATCAATTTCAAAATTTTTCTCTAACATAATTTCCCCTTTTTTAAATTTTTAATAAAAAAATATCTAAGAAAACATTTATATAAAAGAAATAAAAAAGGTAAAATAAAATACATAAAAATTTTAAAAAAAATTTTTTCAAAAAATAGAAAATAAAATGATCTTTTAGACTTATGAAAAAATAAATTCATCAAAATAGTTAGATGAAAAAAATTTAAATATTATTTTTAATTTATAAATTATATTTTTTATACAAATGTGGTCTTAACATATAATATATCTTATTATAACACTTTATTACCAAAAAATCAAATTCATAGTAATGAGTTAAATAGCATATTTCTACATTCTTTATAATATTCTTCATCAGTACAAACTAAACATCCATTCTCTTTCCACTTGGATTTTAAGTCACTATTTGTACTTAGAAAAATAACCTTTGGTATATCTTTTAACTTTTCCAGATCACCTATAATTTCATCCTTTGGTTGGTACAATCCAAATCCATACCAATTTTTTTCTGCTAATTTAATAACTCGTAAATTTTCAGATTCTAGTTCTGCAACTAACACTTGTGGCTCAAACTCATTCATCTGATCTTCAAGTTCAGCGCTATATTCAAGACTTAAGACCCTTAATCCAAATTCATTCGAGTCCTTATCTTTATAATATGATAGTAATTTCATTTTGATATATGCTCTATGTGATCTGCCCACCATTGCATGATTAACTTTCTTTCCTCTAGATGATTACTTTTGTCATATACAGCTTTAACACCTTTTTTCTTATGTGCTAAACATACCTCAATCACTTGTTCTTTATCGCTGAATTGGTTATTTAGCGCCGTACTCGCTATATGCCTAAATCCATGCATAGTTTGCTTTCCTTTGTAACCACAACGGTTTAGCACGGCATTAAACGTCCCATCTGATATAGGCTTTTGATAAGTCGTACGACTAGGAAATAGATATGGTGATTCAGTTTTATATGTCTCTAACTCTTTCAAAAGTGTAATTGCTTGTTTAGGTAAAGGGATTGTATGTGCTATACCCCCTTTCATAACCTCAGCTGGTCTATTCCATAATTTCTTTTTAAAATCGAACTGCTCCCAAGTGGCACAACGTAATTCAGAAGGTCTTGGAGAGAGTAAAATAGCTAATTCAATTCCGATAACCATTCTCCTACTTGGATAATTTCTTACTTTATTTATTAACTCAGGCAATTCATGTAATTCAACATGACTCATATTCCCCTGTGTAAACCGAGTAATATGCCTAGACATTCTTACTAGTGGATTCTCCTCAATTAGTCCTTTGATATTTGCTAAATCATAGGCATTTGTACAATATGAGATTAGTTTATCAACTTGATTATTAATTTTATTAACTGTTCTTAATCTTTGAAAGAAATCAAACCATTCTTTCTTTTTAATTGATATACATTCTCTATAACCAAATTCCTTTATCACATGTTTTTGGATTGATTTTTTAGCTTTATAAAACGTTTCTTCATCCCAAGTATTTTTTTTAGTTTCAAGCCAATCATTGATAATGACTTCAAATGTTAAGTTTTTTTTACTATCAATATGTTTTTTATAATGTTTGCTAAATCTAACAATCTCACCATTTGATTCTTTAAGTGCTAATTCACTAGCTTTTTTTCTAGCATATTGTCCACTTACGTTTGGGTAGCTACCTAACCCTTGATAACCGTCCTTTCCCAATTCATTTTTAGAGCGATATTGCCAAGACTTACTTCCATCTTTCTTCACAAAAAAATATAACTTGCCACTATCTCTAATCCTGTAATCAACACTCTCAGGTTCTAGATTAGCCAATGCGGTATCCGATAAAGGTATCTTTTTTATTTCACTTCTTTTCATATAATTTTGTATCACGAGTTCGATTTATTTTAATGATACGTACTGTGATACAAAAATACCAGCGGTATATAGCGTTATATATCGTTATTAAACGCAATAAAAAAAGCCTCAAAACATTGAATTTTGAGGCTTTTTTTTAGTATACAGTCATATTGCTTTATACTAATTCATAATTTTGGTAGGTATAAGCAGACTCGAACTGCTGACCTCTACGATGTCAAGGATGAGAACAAACGCTATAAATCAATAACTTAAACAGCAATGACACAAACATTGACACAATGAATATATGCTATTTTTCTTGGCAATTAATGCTGACACAATGATTTTAACTCATGCACAGGCATATTTCAGATTTAATTTCTGAATCTTTATCTGCTACCGTTCATCGGCAGAATAAAAATAATTATAAATAGTGCTTGACCGTGAGAATCTCACAATGTATTATTTAATCATCAAGACGAGATGGCTAGATCGAAAGTCTTGATAACTTAAACATTACTTAGTGAGATATAGATATGAAAACTTTAAACATCAATGCAGAAGTTGGCTTTACTACTGAAATCGAAGCAATCCACTATTTCAAAACTAAAGATGGTTATTTTGCAAATGTGGGAGTTAAATGTGGGGATTCTGGTGTTGTTCTTCTTTGTTTGTCAGGTGACGAAAATGAAGCTCGTGCAGAATGGCCTCAAGACACACTCTGGACAGAAGAAGATCAAGCATTCCAAATTTATGTTGAATCTGAATTTACTGCTGCTGAATTTCTTAAATGCTTAGAAGAAGATAATGGTTTGGAAAACAATCAATTCTACTTAGAAGAAAATGGCGAAGTTATGACATTCCATAAACACTAATAAAGCAAAAACCCCACTGGCTAGAGTGGGGTTTTTTAAGCTGCCTATTCGGCAGTAAACATTACTTAGCAAGTAGTTAAAATAAACCAA
>NZ_JAMFKZ010000059.1:0-4897 GCF_023488045.1 Acinetobacter sp. ANC5681 | reverse complement strand
GTAATGTCTTCTAAAAAATTAGCAACACCATCACCGCAGGATGCTTTCACATTCTTATGCACTGGGATACGGACAGTATTTTTCTTTTCATCTGATGACGAAAATCTAATAGGGGATATATAGACTTCGTCTTTTTGAGGGGATGAGATTTTTTGCTCAACAATAGGAGAGCCTGTTCCATTTGCCAGCCAAAGAGGATTTACATTTAGATGTTTGGCAGCACGCAATAAATTTTCACCCTCCATAGTCTTGGATTTTCCTGATAACCAATCACTGACTGATGGCGGTTTCACACCAACAGCACGCGCAAGATCAACACCCTTAATTTTTTTGGATGGTAAAACTTCCATAGCATATCTAAGGCGTTCAGCAAGCGTATTCATAAAACTATTCCCACTTTGTTAGGCAATCCTAACATGAATTAAATTAGGTGTGCCTATTGATTATTTATAAGGATTGCCTAATAATTAAATGAAAATTAGGAGAGCAACATGAATGACACCCAACTAATTAAAGCTTTAGGCGGATGTAATGCGGTTGCACGGCTTTTGGATATTACTGGCGCTTCGGTTAGCGGATGGAAAAACATTCCAACGGACAGAAAAATTCGTTTGGCAGTAATTGCGGAAGATCGTGGAATTTGCTCACGCAAAGATATTTTCCCAAATGATTATCAGGATATTTGGATCGAATTACGTGAAAACGCACAGGAGCAACCATGCGGAACATAGAAATTTTAAAGCCGAGCGAAAAGCTCATGTCATCAGTATCTACCAGAGTGCCTTTTGATATTAAGCAACTCGTAGATGATCTAGCAAAAACCGAAGGTAGTGATCGAGCTAAATGGATCAGAGAGGCCATAGATTTAAAACTTCAAATTGATTTAGGCCAATCATCAATCGAATTGTTAAAGAAATCAAAGAATACAACGTATTCAAGTGAATACATGAATGTATTCAAAAATCTATTTTCCGTATTTCAGATAAGCAAAAAGCCCGAAGTTGCGATTCGAGCTTTGAGCAATGTTCATTAATCAGAGAGACCGAGAACATGACAAATATACCAAAACAGCTTCAAGTGAACAATAGTGATTTTGTAGACGGTGACACGGTTGTTTTTATTGATGAGTCTAAGCCAAATCATTTGATGACTGTAACTCAAGTGCAGAAAAATGGCGTGTTACTCAATGGGAATAACAGCTTTGCGCTTAATCATTTGATTCGTCACGCGACTGTTGCAGAGTTTATAAATCAACGCCGTTTGCCAGCATTAACCACTTTTGGTGATGACCAGCATATAGAAAACAACATTTCTCCAAAGTGCAGAACTATTTCCAATGATGTGCAGATTCATTTGAGCAATGCATTGGCAGCTCAAAAGGAGGTGTCATGAACACTTCAAATTTACCTGAGCATAAGCAGACTCAAGCTATCCAGTCTTGGCACGATCCAGCGCTAAAAACATTAAGCGACTTTTTAGAAATCCGTAAGGCTAATTTGCGCAAGATTAATCGTGATGAAGCGAATGCGGCTGTAACTCGTGATGAGCTAATCGAAGCTTTGAGTCGAGATCATCGTATCAGTTACCAGGATGCAGCAATGATTATTTCCAGCTTACATCGCTGTGAAAAAATCATCATGTTTGGACGGTTCATCCAAATGAATGAACAGGGTGGTGAAGAATGAGATATGCAGCCAAAAGAAAGCAGGATGTATCTGTATCAAAAACACCAATCGAAACAGTTATTCAACTTGAGAAGCCTGTACCAGTTTACACAGCAAAAGAATTAGCTGCGATGCCGCTATCAGTTATGAATGCTGCTATAGCTGCTCAAGAAAAATTCTACATGCTTGAAGAAACGACTCACATGGGGGGGCAGGCAATTGCTGTCCGCCGTCTTATGGAAGATGGTCACAAGTTGATTCAAGTAAAAGAAAAGTCACGCACACGATACAAGATCAACAACGAGTTTATTCCACCAAGAATTATTCGTCAGCTTGCATACCGTGGTTTGGTAAAGTTGGGAGAATAATTATGAATCACTCAACCGTTTTGAACCTCACCACCTTGGAGGATTTCAGCTTTGCATTTTTGAAGAGCTTCGATAACAGCATCAATATGAGTTACATCAATATTAATTATTGCATCCTCAAACTCACCTTCACGTTGATTAAAGTGACCATCAACCTCGCATATAGAAACAAACTTTTCTTCTGGATTTGCATATACATCAATTTCATTTTGTTTGCGAATAAGCGCCATTTCTTTTTAATCCTTGAAGTTTTGAAAGAATTTACACCTCTTAAGAGGGTCTTGCAAGGGGCTTCTAAGGGGGTATTGCATGCGTGATTATGGAAAAGTCTCTCCACATTTTTGGACAGGCACTACTGGGAAAAAACTCCGCAGCAGCCCAGAGGCTGTGATTGTTGCCTTGTATTTAATGACAAGCCCGCACGCAAACATGCTCGGCCTTTATTACATGCCCCTTTTGTATGTCGCTCATGAAACTGGTTTGGGCTTTGAAGGGGCTTCAAAGGGGCTTCGAAGTGCATGTGAAGCGGGGTTTTGTAGCTATGACGACACTAGCGAAATGGTTTGGGTGCACGAGATGGCACGTTTTCAAGTAGCTGACTCATTAAAGCCAGCTGATAACCGTTGCAAGAGTGTCCAAAAGGATTATGACTCATTGCCTGCAAATCCTTTCCTTGCGGGCTTTTTCGACAAATATTCAACAGCATTTTGTATGACTTCACGCCGTGGCGAAATTGCTAAAACAATTAGCCCCTTGCAAGCCCCTTCGAACCCCCTTGCAAGCCAAGAACAGGAACAGGAGCAAGAACAGGAGCAAGAACAAGATAAATCACACACACAAAACGCGGGTGAAAATTCTTGGTCTCCAAATCCTGAAATTCTTTTGAATGTGATTCGGGAAAGCGTAGGTGTTCAAGCTGAATCGGTAATCGCTATGCCTGAATACAAATTCCATTTGGGTAATTTCAATGCTTACTGGGAAAACAAGATTGATCTCACTGAAAACCAGCGAACAAGAAAATTTGCACAGTGGTTGATTCTTGAATTCAAGAAACCAGTCAAGCAAAACGTACCAAACGCACCTAAAAAACAAACTCAAGCACCAAGCCGCAACGTAAACGATGCATGGGGTGAGGCTCAGCAATACGCGCCTGCAACCGATGATCTAGATCTGGAGGGTATGCAGTGAATGCAATCAATAATTTTTTAAAACCTGAAATTCAAGAAACAAACCGTTTTTGTAAAGAACACAAAGAACGAATGATCAGTTTTGGTGGTCGTGATTTCTGTAAAACATGTGCAACAAATGCTTATGAGCGTGCCCAAAAAGAACATATGGTTTCAGTGAACACAATGGTTCGTGAAAAACACTTTGCTGGTGCAATGATTCCAGATCGCCATGCTCAAAGTGGATTTAAAAATTACTCAGTTGGCAACGATGGTCAGAAAAATGCGAAAGCTCAATGTCACGCATTTGCAAAAGATTTTAATACTGGGGTAAAGCGAAATCTAATCATGGTTGGGAGAACTGGCACAGGTAAAACACATCTTGCATGTGCGGTTGCTAGAAACGTTTTAGATCAGCGTAGTTATGTTCGGTATGTCACCAGTGAAGATATGGCAAACGAGATTGCAAACGCTTGGACAAAAGCGGATGACAGTGAAGCAAGTGCGGTTTGGCGATTCACTGATTACGACCTGCTAATCATTGATGAGTATGGTTTGCATGACCAACATGAAAGCCGCTTGCAGCTTGTTCACAAGGTTTTGTATTCACGCTATGACGCAAAAAAACCAACAGTTCTAATTTCAAATTGGACTAAAGAGCAACTCAAGGAGAATTTGGGCGATCGACTTTGGTCTCGCTTTCAGCACGATGGACTTACGGTTGTTGAGTGTAACTGGGCTGACTCTCGTATTGGTGGTGCTTTATGAATCCAAATCAAAAATCAGTTTCAAACCAAGTTTTAGCGGTTGGTAGAACGATCGGTGTTTTGAAATTTGCTGTCAATCAAACAAAGCCATTTCAGGTTTCTGATGTCGCTAAGAGTGTGAATGATGTCAATAGCTTCACGGTTCTGCGCTACATCAAGACTTTAATCGAGCTTGGCTATATTGAGAAAACCACTTGTTTTAAATACCAAGCCACTTCTCTAGCCAAGGAGTTGATTAATGTCTCTCATTAAAAAAGGCGATCGCGTGAAAGTAGATTTCATTAGCGAGTCAGCAACGATTTATTCAGGAAAGCGTTTCACAGGTTACGGCGTGGTAGATCGGTTTGAGGACGGCTATGTGTTTGGGCGTTTAGATGATGGTCAGCCGTTTATGTGTTTTGCCAGTGATGTTGAAGTTTTGACAGAACGTAATCAAGAAGTGGGCGACGACTCGCACATTGAGAATCATATCTCTAAGAATTGTAAGGTGATTGAGCATGAAGCTGAGTAAATTGCAGCGCGAAGAAGTAAAGCAAAAGTTTGGCGGTCATTGTGCTTACTGTGGTGATCAATTAGGTGAGAAGTGGCATGCTGACCATTTGGAAGCTGTAGTACGTGATCTAACAACAGGTAAGCCTGAAAAACCTGAAAACGATGTAATCGAAAATCTAATGCCAGCATGCACAGCTTGCAATCACAACAAGAGATCAATGTCTCTTGAATCATGGCGTGATCTATTGGCTCACTATCGTGATGTTCAATTGCTTAGAGATAGCGGAACTGCAAGACATTTGCATAGATTCGGGCTTCTTGAAATTAAGAAAGTTCCAGTAGTTTTCTATTTTGAGCAGGTGAAGTGATGAGAAGTGAATTTGATACGTTAGAACAATATCAAGAATCAATGAAAGAATTTAATGAAAATACGCGCATGG
>NZ_JAMFKZ010000058.1:0-5036 GCF_023488045.1 Acinetobacter sp. ANC5681 | reverse complement strand
GTTTCTTGCTCATGGTAAACTCCTAATGAGTATGTATAGTTTACCAAGTTAAACCCTCCTGTTTTTTAAGCACACATCAACTCTTTTAGCACACAGCCAAACCTGAAAGTAAGAGATTCTTTCCCTTAATTAGAAAATTAAGCGATAAAAAAACCGTTCAAAAGAACGGTTTTTTGAATCATCATGAAAAATCATACTGAATGTGATTTCACAGCTTCTTCAAGTTGCGTCAGAATTGGATTTAACACGGCTTGTTTACGTTTAAAGCTCGCTTTATTGACAATTAAACGAGAAGAAACTTTACAAATTTCTTCTAATGGCTCTAAGCCATTAGCACGTAAAGTATTACCTGTATCGACCACATCGACGATGTAATCACCCAACCCAACCAAAGGTGCAAGCTCCATCGATCCATAAAGTTTGATCACATCAACTTGTTCACCTAAACTTGCATAGTATTGACGAGTAAGATTCACGTATTTAGTTGCAATTTTTAAACGGCCTTTCGGACGTTCCATGCCAACTTTACCAGCAGTCATCAATTTACAATTTGCAATTTTTAGATCAAGTAACTCATAAACATGTTGGGCGCCATGTTCCATCAGCACATCTTTACCCGCTACACCAAAATCTGCTGCACCGTTCTCAACATACGTCGGTACATCAGAAGCACGAAGAATCAAAATACGTACTTTTTTATGTGTGGTTGGGAAAATTAATTTACGTGATTTATCAGGATCTTCTAATAAATTAATACCCGCATTCTCAAGTAAAGGTAATGTCTCTTTTAGGATACGTCCTTTACTGAGTGCTAAGGTTAAACCATGATCAAAATTACCCATTACATCAAAATTTGGATCATCGTTTCTTAAGTCATTCATCCTTTTACTCGCTTAATCTGAGCACCTAAACTTTGTAACTTTTCTTCAACTTGTTCATAGCCACGATCGATATGATAGATACGATCAACTAAAGTCTCACCTTCTGCGGCTAATGCAGCGAGAACAAGAGAAAATGATGCACGTAAATCAGTCGCCATTACAGGAGCAGCTTGCAATTTATCTACACCAGTTACGACTGCATCATGCCCTTCCACTTGAATATTTGCGCCCATACGTGACAATTCAGGAACATGCATAAAACGATTTTCAAAAATTGTTTCTGAAATCGTTGCAAAACCACGACCAATCACATTGACCGCCATAAGCTGCGCTTGCATATCAGTTGGAAATTCGGGATGAGGTAAAGTTCTAAAGCTCACAGCTTTAGGACGTTTACCTTGCATATCTAGTTCAATCCAATTATCACCACGGGTCACTTCTGCACCCATTTCTTCAAACTTATCCAATACTGCTTCTAACAATGCTGGGTCCGTATGCGTGGTTTTAACTCGACCACCTGTAATTGCAGCAGCAGCTAAATATGAACCAGTTTCAATTCGATCAGCAACAACCGCATATTCACAGCCATGTAAACTTTCAACGCCAGTTACAACTAATGTATCTGTGTCGAGACCTTCAATCTTGGCACCCATTTTAATGAGCATTTGTGCAAGGTCAGTAATTTCAGGTTCACGAGCAGCATTACGAATTGTGGTTACACCATCAGCCAATACAGCAGCCATCAAGATATTTTCAGTGCCACCAACAGTGACCATATCAAAAATAACTTCGCCACCTTTTAAGCGACCATCAACAGAAGCATGAACATAACCATTTTCAACTTCAATCTGCGCACCTAAAGCTTCCAATGCTTTTAAATGCTGATCAACAGGACGTGAACCAATCGCACAACCACCAGGTAATGAAACTTTAGCATTTCCATAGCGAGCCAATAGTGGACCAAGTACCAAAATTGATGCACGCATAGTTTTCACAAGTTCATAAGGTGCAAACTGATTATCTAATGTTGACGCATCCGCACGAACCGTATCCCCTTCATAGCTCATTGTAACGCCTAAGCCAGCAATCAACTTCACTAAGGTGTTCACATCTTTTAAATGAGGTACATTCGTTAAAGTAATCGGAGAATCTGCAAGAATCATTGCAGCAAGTAAAGGCAGAGCCGCATTTTTAGCACCAGAAATACGTACTTCGCCCTCGAGCTTAACACCGCCCGTAATTAAAAATTTATCCATTAATATTTAAGCTCCGAAAAGGCTTGCTTTACGCCATTCGTCTTTTGTCATTGCGCGAATCGTAACTGCGTGCACTTCACCACTTGCGATATAAGAGTTTAATGGTGCATATACGGCTTGTTGACGAGTAATCGTACGTTTGCCATCAAACTGATCATCAACAATTCGAAGGTCGAATTTCCCAGCTTGGCCACTCACTGCTACTTCTGCTTCAGGGAAAGCTTCTTTTAAAATTTGCGTGAGCTGCTCACTATTCATTACTAGACCTCTTATACAACCATGGCGTCAAACCATACATTTTACTATAACTTTTTCAGATAATTCATTAAGCCTTTTCTTTTTTTATCGATAAAAAAAAGAGGCTAGTTGCAATAGCCTCTTTTGATAAAAAACTTAAGTTAAAATTGCCAGCTCATGTTGATAAGAACACTGTATTTTTCTATGTTTTGCAAGCTGTCTTTTTAGTTTTTCTGTTAATTTATTAATCGAAGTATACATATCATCTGCTGTCGCCTGCGCAAACAGTTCAATGCCCGGTAAGCGAATAATCGCCTCAGCAATATGATTTGAGCTCCCTTTATGAGAACGTCTATCAATTTGATGATCTTTAGCCAATTTGATTTGCATACTATTCACTTGATCTAGATGCTTAGTCATTTGACTAAATTTCATTTTTATATTTTCTTCAATAGCAGGCGTAATGGTTAAATGGTGTCCACGAATCGTTATTTGCATAATTCTATCCCTCACCTTTTTCTAAGGATACAAAGAATCGCCTAAGCAAATTTAATGCATATTAACATTCAACATTCATTAAATCATTTTAGCGATTCCTTCAGTGACTATTTAAAAAGATTCATTATTCCGTAATAATGAATCCCTAGAATAGTCACACCTTGAAATTTAGATCAAGACTTTTCTTTCTGAAGATGATGGAATATGTAACGATTCACGATATTTTGCGACTGTACGTCGAGCTACTTCAATCCCCTCATCTTTCAACATTTCCGCAATTGCATTATCAGACAAAGGCTTACGCGGATTTTCATTCGAAACCAATTTTTTAATCATTGCCCGAATCGCAGTTGAAGATGCCTCACCACCTGTCGTTGTTCCAACATGGCTTGAAAAAAAGTATTTCAATTCAAATAAACCACGTGGTGTAAGCATATATTTATTGGTTGTTACACGTGAAACAGTAGACTCATGCAATTCAACTTCCTCCGCAACATCACGGAGAACTAAAGGTTTCATTGCCTCAGGACCTTGTTCTAAAAAAGCTCGCTGATGTTCCACAATACAAGTTGAAACTTTGAGTAATGTTTTATGCCGTTCATCTATACTTTTGATAAAATTTTTCGCCTCAAGCATTTGATTACGTAAATAAACATTATCATCACTCTGATCAGCACGACGAATCATATTTGAATAAAAAGAATTAATCCTTAATTTAGGCATAACATCTGGATTAAGCTGCACTTGCCAATGCTGATCTTTCTTGGAAACCACAACATCAGGAACTTGATATTCAGATTCTTGTTGGCTAAATTCTAAACCTGGGTATGGTTTTAATGTTTTTAATAAATCAACAGCACCTTTCAACTGCTCTTTAGACAAACCCGTTTGTTTCAATAATTTATTTAAATCATTTGCTATTAATAATTCATAATACTTCAGTAAACACTTTGCTTCAGCTAAGTATGGTTTTTTTTGATCTATGCCTTCTAATTGGATCTTCAAACATTCTGCTAAATTTCGAGAACCCACTCCAATTGGATCTAAACGTTGAATATGTTTTAAAACAACAATAATTTCATCTTCTTCAACCTCATCAGCACTCTCCATTTCATTTAATAGCCGAGTAACTGCAAGCAAAATATCATCTAATTCAGCATCTAAAAACCCTTTATCATCTAAAGAATCAACGATGCAATAAGCAATTAATTTATCTACTGTAGAAAAATGTAATAAATTTACTTGCTCTAAGATATGTTCTTTTAAACTCAATTGAACTTGACGATTATCCTCTCGTTCCTCATATTCTGGCGACGCTAATGCAGTTGATTGATGTGTATAAATATCATCCCATTCGGTATCAACAGGCAAGTCATTTGGTAAATGATCTGCATTAAGTTCAGTTGTTAAATCTCCTGACTCACTAATCTCTGAAGTAGATAAACTTTCTGTTGTATTATTTTCTTCAATTTTTTCCAGTAACGGATTACTATCTAATTGAATTTGTATTTCTTGCTCCAATTCCAAGCTAGAAAGTTGTAGTAAACGAATTGCCTGTTGTAATTGAGGGGTTAACGATAAACTATTCGCAACTTTCAACCCTACAGATAATTTCATACTAAGACTTCCCTTTTTAAATAAGCAAAAAACATGCCCATAAAAATATTTATAACATAAAGCAATGTTTACGCCTATAAGCAAAGCTCTTTTCTACTGATTAATCTGCTCAAAAATAGCAAAGGTGCAAATATTTATTGTGATAGAGGGTTGTATCCCTCTCATTTAACAAACATGCAAACAGCATAGAGTTATTTTATGTTTTGCTGCTTAAGACATTCAAGCATTTCTTCAAGCACGTTCTGTCCAATCGTTCTTCGCACAAGCTCAATTAAATCCCCTGCTAGAAAACTAGACCAAGTCGTAAGCAGATAAAAGTGTATAAAAAATCATGCTAACCCATCTTTATTAATTATTCGACATACTACTAAGAGAATAACACAACTCTAATTTCTACATATGACACAATTTTCATCAGACTAAAATTTATTCTTAGATCAACTCCCAATTTCTTTGCCTCGCATAAAAAACACCCCTAACCATTAGGTTAGGGGTGTTTAGTATTTAAAAGCTGGCGATGACTTACTCTCACATGGCAAATGCCACA
>NZ_JAMFKZ010000057.1:0-5445 GCF_023488045.1 Acinetobacter sp. ANC5681 | reverse complement strand
ACAAACTTATCCGGACAGATCAAATATATAAAAAGCCTTTACAAATCAAATACTTAACAATACATAATTACGTATAATGTATAATATGTTAAAAATCAATAACTTACGGTAATAATAATCATGGCACAATTTCAGTATAGATGCAAGAAGTGCGGTAAATCGTTCGATTCTCACGCTGTTTATTGTGTCCATTATTACCAGTGCAGGGGTTAGAAATGGATTCACACTATCTCTTTCTTGGACTCATTGCCTGTGCTTTGGGTGGTTTATTACTCGGTCTTTTTATTCACAGAGATAAATAGAAATGACATACGTACTCTTTTTTTTAATAGCTGTTGGCATATATAGCATCTGCATTTTTGCATATAAATCAACAAACAAATTAGTCGACCTTTATAAATTTAGAGATCGTTAAGAATGAATAGCGTCTGTTCACAACTATCACAACCTGACTCCAATGGTGTGCAGACGTGTATTTCATGGGTAGAACAATCATACGTTCCACCATTAAGCGACGCTGATCGTGACGTATACCTTGCATACATTTTTTCATTGTTTGCATTGGTATGGTCAGTGAAACGCGTCATCAAAATGTTCGGTTAACAAAGGAGAAAATCATGAAACTGAACTTTAAACAAATCGCTCTCTTTGCACTTGTTGCAATGGCTTTCACAGTTCCCGAAATTGCAATGGCTGCGGGAGGTTTTGACCCATCATCAGCTACATCAGGCTCAGAATCAAAATCATGGATTGAAACGGCTGCGCAATGGATGCTCGGCATTGTTGTTGTGATTTGGGGCGTTCGACGCACGCTCGGATTCTTCGGCAAATAACAACTGGAGCAACGAATATGCAAGAAGATTTAGCAAACTGGATAATACTAATTGCATCATTCGTTGCTTTTCATCATTTATTTAAATAAATGGGTGTTATATGAAATACATCCGTTTAATACTCATTTTTTTCTCATTAATCATATTCTCAAATTATGTTAATGCTGCAACATATACAATTTCACAAATACCCGGTTCACCTAAATTTAATTCTGCTGATCAAGCATGTGCTTATTTTAAAACAAGATACGCTAGCGCTGTATCATACCAACTTACAAACTCAGAAACTTGGTGCGAACTTTACGACTCATTTGAACGTTTAGCAATCGGTACAATTGTTAAAGATGACAGTTGCCCATCAAACGTTTCAACAAAGCCTATTACAGTTGTCGGTTGGACCAAATGGGGGCTTGATGAAACAGATGCCTATTATGCAAAAATTGCATCAAGTACAGTTTGTCACCAAGGATGTAGATATAAAAATCCATCTATGAATGGATCAGAAGGTTCTGATCTAATGAGTCTTTCATACAATTCACCAGTGAAAGACGCTGCATGTCCTAATACGTCTGATCAACCGCCAACTATTCCACCTGATAATGTAACACCTCCATCAACTTGTAAAAGCTCAACGGGTTCAGATACATACTGTGATAAGCCTGCTTCAGGTACATGCCCTAGCGGTTATTCTTCGGGTTCATTTAACGGAAAATCTATTTGTGTAAAAAACTCACCAAATACTCCGAATCCTAACGATCCTAACAATCCTAATCATCCTGACAATCCCAATAATCCCAATAATCCTAACAATAACAATAACAATCAAAACAATAATGGAGACATGAAAGGTATAATAGATGCAATTAATAGTGCTAAAAATGAGATTAAATCAGCAATACAATCACAAGCAAATCAAATTTCAGCAGCTATACAAGAACAAACACAGAGCTTGACATCAACTATTTCAAGTCAAACATCATCAATTACATCAGCCATTAATTCATCAAAAGATGCAATTACTACATCTATAAAAAATATATCTGACTCAATTAGTACAACTAATTCAAAAATTGATACAACTAATACAAAATTAGACCAAACGAATAATAAACTTGATTCAGTTGTAAATGCTGTCAATTCAGTAAAAGAAACTATTTCTACAAGCATTAAATCTGTCACCGATGCTGTCGGTATTACTAATCAAAAAATTGATTCTACTAACTCAAAAATTGACACTACTAATTCAAAATTAGATCAAACAAATAATAAATTAGAGACACTTGCTAATGCTGTCAATTCAGTAAAAGAAACTATTTCTACAAGCATTAAATCTGTCACCGATGCTGTAGGTATTACGAATCAAAAAATTGAAACTACAAATACAAAACTAGATCAAACAAATAATAAATTAGAGACACTTTCCAATGCTGTTAATTCAGTAAAAGAAACTATTTCTACAAGCATTAAATCAGTTACCGATGCTGTCGGTATTACTAATCAAAAAATTGATTCTACTAACTCAAAAATTGACACTACTAATTCAAAATTAGATCAAACAAATAATAAATTAGAGACACTTGCTAATGCTGTCAATTCAGTAAAAGAAACTATTTCTACAAGCATTAAATCTGTCACCGATGCTGTAGGTATTACGAATCAAAAAATTGAAACTACAAATACAAAACTAGATCAAACAAATAATAAATTAGAGACACTTTCCAATGCTGTTAATTCAGTAAAAGAAACTATTTCTACAAGCATTAAATCAGTTACCGATGCTGTCGGTATTACTAATGAAAAAATTGAAACAACTAATTCAAAATTAGATCAAACAAATAATAAATTAGAGACAGTTGCTAATGCTGTCAATTCAGTTAAAGAGTCAATTACTAAAGGTTTTGATAATATCAAAGATATGTTAGATACAAATAATTCAAAATTAGAGCAGAATAAACAGAAATTAGAAGAAATTAGTTCAAAAGCAGATCAAACAAATAATAAACTTGATTCATTAAACGAATCACAAAAAACAACAAATAATACTTTAAACGAAATTAATAATGCTCAAAATACAACTAATTCAAAATTAGATGCAGTTAACAACAATATTGATTCAGCCAATAAAAAAATTGATCAACTAAACGAGAATGCTAAAGACTTAAAAGAAGGTCAAAAAGAAACAAACGGCTTATTAAAATCAATTAAATCAGTATTAGACGATATCAAAAAATTCTTAACTGACGAATCTGATTTACCCGAAAAAGAGGACCTACCAGAGCGTCAAATTGATAAACAGTCTTTAACAACATCATTATTTTCAGCATCTTCACAATGCCCACCTGATAAAACTTTATATTTGATGTCAGTAACATACACATATTCTTATTCAGATATTTGTTATTACTTAAAAATGCTAGGTTATTTAATTATGACATTTGCATATTTATGGGCAGCAAGAATAGTGAGTAACGCATAATGCAAGGAATATTAATCGCTGTTATATCTGCAATTGTCTCATCATTAATAGCAAGAATGTTACTTGGTGCAGGATTAGCAATACTTTCTTTCAATTGGATTAATGATCTAGTTAATGACGCAATTTCAGCAATGCAAGGCTTTTTGTACAACTTGCCTGCCGACATCATCGGCATTCTTTCAATAATGATGATTCCCCAAGCTCTATCAGTTGTCATGTCAGCTTATGGCATAGCTGCATTTGTACGAACTGCAAAAGTGTTTATAGGTAAAGCAAACTAATGAGTATTTTAATTTCTGCACCAATCAGAACGGGCAAAACTCTATTTGCAATTGAAAAAATATTCGAAGAATTAAATCGTGGGCGAGTTGTTTATACAAACATTGTCGGAATAAAAATACCTGGTGTTATTTCTGTATCAAGTTCAATCGGCGATCCGTTCGACTGGCGTGATCTTGATAACGGTTCTGTACTTGTTTGGGATGAAGCACATGAACACCCAAGTTTCTCAGAAAAAGACTTACTTAAAGATTTTCAAATTGATGAAACACAGTACCACGAACGTATTCAAGCTGTTGAAGCACGAAAAGATATATCAACACTTCTTAAAAAGCAGTTCATAGACAATATTAATATAGAGCGTAAAAATGCGCTTATACGCAAGAAAGAGCAAATCAAAGACATAGGGCAAGCCCTTTTGATGCACGGTCATTTCGGTATAGAAATTTATTTCATTACTCAACGTGTAACTAAGCTCAACACTGACGTTCTTGCATCAGTAACAAATCACTATGTTTTAAGAAGAAAATTCGGATTAGATGCAGCAGTAATTTGGGAATTTGGCGAAGCTATTACGACTTGGTCAAAGTCTGCTGCTGACACAGCACTTAATAAAAAA
This sequence comes from Acinetobacter sp. ANC5681, assembly GCF_023488045.1. Classification (NCBI taxonomy): domain Bacteria; kingdom Pseudomonadati; phylum Pseudomonadota; class Gammaproteobacteria; order Moraxellales; family Moraxellaceae; genus Acinetobacter; species Acinetobacter sp. ANC5681. The sequence goes on along the minus strand of NZ_JAMFKZ010000057.1, from coordinate 1,238 downwards.
ATATGGCGTTATCCAAAACATCTATACAATTTCTATGTCTCATCTGAGAATCATGCAGTTAAAAAAACATTTCCGTTTAAATACGCTCTTATAGCTTTAATACCAATTTTATTATTTTTAAATGGTTTTAATGATGCAAAACACTCTAATTTCTTTGGCTTTTTTGGAAAAAAAGAAAATACTGATCAAGTACAAAATAATCAAAATTTAGAGCAAAATAAATCAATTGAAAATAATAAAACTCTAGCAAAAGACAATCAAAATAATACTGATTGCAATGTTTATGAAAATATACATCTACCCGAATGCCAAAAGATTCAAAAAGAAAAAAACGAACAGCTAAACAACAGTGTTAAACAAAGCATTAACTATGACCCAAACAATCCATATTTTGATAATTCTAAAAATATGAATTATCAAGCCACTACACAACCAGTTTTTAGTGGTTGCATTAAATATAAAGGTAAATACTTTGCATATACTCAACAAGGAACAAAACTTAACGTTTCAGAATCAGACTGTAGAAGATTAATAGATAACGGTGACAGACCATTTAATTACTTTGCAGAAAATAAAAACTTACAGCAACAACAACCTGAAAAATTAAGCAACACCCAACAAAATACGGAACAAAAAATGACACCACAACAATACATTAAATATCTTCAATACCTAGAAGATAATAATCAAGCTAATAACGTCATTCAAGAAACACAAACACTCACGTATTCAAGAGATATTCATCACATCAACTAATTATCAGAACGAGTGTCTACGAGTGACGACACAAGAACATAAACATTAAACCTTTACTCTCTGATTACAGGCTCCCATATGACGTTTAACTATAAGAACCGAGCTACGCTCGCCGACAATGTTTTGCCATTTCTAAAGAATATCTCGCAAACTTGGGTACAATGCTCGTATTGTGGGCGTACAATAATGTTTTCAGATAGAACAAGACATACAAGAATTTTTCATACGAGTGCAACTGGTGGCTTAATAGTTGATGGGGTCTAATATGATGTCTTTAACTTATATACTTTTAGCTTTTTTTGTATTTTTATCCTTTTTATTATTTATGCACTTTTTCGTATGATTATTAATTTAATTTCTATGAGAATTAATGCACGTTAATAGATACTGAGATTACGCATAATTTCTGCATTATGTTACTTGACGTTTTCGTTGTACAAATAATCCCACTGGAGAGTCTCCAGTGGGTTTTTTGTCAATGA
>NZ_JAMFKZ010000056.1:0-5599 GCF_023488045.1 Acinetobacter sp. ANC5681 | reverse complement strand
ATTTAAAAGCTGGCGATGACTTACTCTCACATGGCAAATGCCACACTACCATCAGCGCTAAGAGGTTTCACTTCTGAGTTCGGGAAGGGATCAGGTGGTTCACTCTTGCTATTGTCGCCAGCAAACTGTTGTGGTGTTTTGGGGTCTTATTGATCATGGTGTGTTTTCACTTCATGTCTGCCTTACTTACGAACCAAAGAGTTATTAACGGATTAGATATTGAGTCTAACTTTGTGTTCAGCATTTTAACTAGTTTCTACACTAAATCAAGTTGTGTATTGAATTTATCTTGAATACAACAACTGTTTGGGTGTTGTATAGTCAAGCCTCACGAGCAATTAGTATTGGTCAGCTTCACACGTCACCGTGCTTCCACACCCAACCTATCAACGTCCTAGTCTCGAACGGCTCTTTAGAGGAATAAATTCCTAGGGAAATCTTATCTTGAGGTAGGCTTCCCGCTTAGATGCTTTCAGCGGTTATCCCTTCCGAACATAGCTACCCGGCGATGCGACTGGCGTCACAACCGGTACACCAGAGGTTCGTCCACTCTGGTCCTCTCGTACTAGGAGCAGATCCTCTCAAATTTCCAGCGCCCACGGTAGATAGGGACCGAACTGTCTCACGACGTTCTAAACCCAGCTCGCGTACCTCTTTAAATGGCGAACAGCCATACCCTTGGGACCTGCTTCAGCCCCAGGATGAGATGAGCCGACATCGAGGTGCCAAACACCGCCGTCGATATGAACTCTTGGGCGGTATCAGCCTGTTATCCCCAGAGTACCTTTTATCCGTTGAGCGATGGCCCTTCCATACAGAACCACCGGATCACTAAGACCTACTTTCGTACCTGCTCGACTTGTGGGTCTCGCAGTTAAGCGCGCTTTTGCCTTTATACTCTACGCGTGATTTCCGACCACGCTGAGCGCACCTTCGTACTCCTCCGTTACTCTTTAGGAGGAGACCGCCCCAGTCAAACTACCCACCAGACATGGTCCTCGCCCCGGATTACGGGGCAGAGTTAGAACCTCAACATTACCAGGGTGGTATTTCAAGGACGGCTCCATTGGAACTAGCGTTCCAACTTCAAAGCCTCCCACCTATCCTACACAAGTAAGGTCAAAGTTCAATGTCAAGCTGCAGTAAAGGTTCACGGGGTCTTTCCGTCTAGCCGCGGGTACACTGCATCTTCACAGCGATTTCGATTTCACTGAGCCTCTGCTGGAGACAGCGCCGCCATCATTATGCCATTCGTGCAGGTCGGAACTTACCCGACAAGGAATTTCGCTACCTTAGGACCGTTATAGTTACGGCCGCCGTTTACTGGGGCTTCGATCAAGAGCTTCGCTTACGCTAACCCCATCAATTAACCTTCCAGCACCGGGCAGGCATCACACCCTATACGTCCACTTTCGTGTTTGCAGAGTGCTATGTTTTTAATAAACAGTTGCAGCGGCCTGGTTTCTGTGGCTGCCAATAGCTCAGGGAGCAAGTCCCATCACCGTCAGCAGCGTACCTTCTCCCGAAGTTACGGTACCATTTTGCCTAGTTCCTTCAGCAGAGTTCTCTCAAGCGCTTTGGTCTACTCGACCTGACCACCTGTGTCGGTTTCGGGTACGATTCCTGTGTAACTGAAGCTTAGAGACTTTTCCTGGAAGCATGGTATCAGCCACTTCACTGTACAAGTACAGCTTGCTATCAGTTCTCAGCATAGAGTACCCCGGATTTGCCTAAGATACATGCCTACAACCTTCCACCTGGACAACCAACGCCAGGCTGACTTAACCTTCTCCGTCCTCTCATCGCATTACACAGAAGTATTGGAATATTAACCAATTTCCCATCGACTACGCCTCTCGGCCTCGCCTTAGGGGTCGACTCACCCAGCCCCGATTAACGTTGGACTGGAACCCTTGGTCTTTCAGCGAACGGGTTTTTCACCCGTTTTGTCGTTACTCACGTCAGCATTCGCACTTCTGATACCTCCAGCATACTTCTCAATACACCTTCATCGGCTTACAGAACGCTCCCCTACCACTTGACTATTGTCAAATCCGCAGCTTCGGCACATAGTTTTAGCCCCGTTACATCTTCCGCGCAGGCCGACTCGACTAGTGAGCTATTACGCTTTCTTTAAAGGGTGGCTGCTTCTAAGCCAACCTCCTAGCTGTCTATGCCTTCCCACATCGTTTCCCACTTAACTATGATTTTGGGGCCTTAGCTGGCGGTCTGGATTGTTTTCCTCTTGACTACGGACGTTAGCACCCGCAGTCTGTCTCCCGGATAGTACTCATTGGTATTCGGAGTTTGCATCGGTTTGGTAAGTCGGGATGACCCCCTAGCCGAAACAGTGCTCTACCCCCAATGGTATTCGTCCGAGGCGCTACCTAAATAGCTTTCGGGGAGAACCAGCTATCACCAGGCTTGATTAGCCTTTCACCCCTATCCACAAGTCATCCCCTGGCTTTTCAACGACAGTGGGTTCGGTCCTCCAGTTAGTGTTACCCAACCTTCAACCTGCTCATGGATAGATCGCCTGGTTTCGGGTCTATACCCAGCAACTAAACGCCCTATTAAGACTCGATTTCTCTACGGCTCCCCTATACGGTTAACCTCGCTACTGAATATAAGTCGCTGACCCATTATACAAAAGGTACGCAGTCACCGAACAAGTCGGCTCCCACTGCTTGTATGCATGCGGTTTCAGGATCTATTTCACTCCCCTCACAGGGGTTCTTTTCGCCTTTCCCTCACGGTACTGGTTCACTATCGGTCAGTCAGGAGTATTTAGCCTTGGAGGATGGTCCCCCCATATTCAGACAAGGTTTCACGTGCCTCGCCCTACTCGTCATCATTGTGTGTGCCCTTTCGTGTACGGGAATATCACCCTCTACGTTCGCACTTCCCAGAGCGTTCCACTAGAACACACACAACTTAATGGGCTGATCCCCGTTCGCTCGCCGCTACTAAGGGAATCTCAATTGATTTCTTTTCCTAAGGGTACTGAGATGTTTCACTTCCCCTCGTTCGCTTCATAAACCTATGTATTCAGTTTATGATACCCGCCTTATAGCGGGTGGGTTCCCCCATTCAGAAATCTCCGGATCACAGGATATTTGCCGCCTCCCCGGAGCTTATCGCAGGCTATTACGTCTTTCATCGCCTCTGACTGCCAAGGCATCCACCACATGCACTTAATTACTTGACTATACAACCCCAAACAGTCGTTAACACATACAAGTGAGTGTTAGCGTTGCAAACTTAATTGCTACTATTCGTTGTCTGTGAACTTAATCACCATACAGCTTCAATCTAAATTCATATACCAAAACGCTTGATTCAGTGTTTTTGCTAGTTCTCAGATTAAATATTAATTTAACAATTACTTGTTATCTTCCTATTTAATCGAGTTTGAACAATTTATTTCAGACTCAAATTCTAATCTGTTAATGATTAACTACCGCCTCGTCAGCGAGTAGTAAACTGTGATAAATCACAGAGATTAATAAACCAGTCAACTTGGACTGTATTCACTAAACTCTATAATCTATTTTAGCCCGTACTCCGTAAAGTACGTGGTGGAGACTAGGAGAGTCGAACTCCTGACCTCCTGCGTGCAAAGCAGGCGCTCTACCAACTAAGCTAAGTCCCCAGCTTATCACTTAATGAACGATATATCTTAATCTCTAGCTTTGTTGCAGATTGGTGGGTCTGACAAGACTTGAACTTGTGACCCCACGCTTATCAAGCGTGTGCTCTAACCAACTGAGCTACAGACCCTCAGATACATCTTCGAAGAACAACTTGTTGTGGATTCTTACCGATCGTCAATCTTTCGTTAAGGAGGTGATCCAGCCGCAGGTTCCCCTACGGCTACCTTGTTACGACTTCACCCCAGTCATCGGCCACACCGTGGTAAGCGTCCTCCTTACGGTTAGACTACCTACTTCTGGTGCAACAAACTCCCATGGTGTGACGGGCGGTGTGTACAAGGCCCGGGAACGTATTCACCGCGGCATTCTGATCCGCGATTACTAGCGATTCCGACTTCATGGAGTCGAGTTGCAGACTCCAATCCGGACTACGATCGGCTTTTTGAGATTAGCATCACATCGCTGTGTAGCAACCCTTTGTACCGACCATTGTAGCACGTGTGTAGCCCTGGCCGTAAGGGCCATGATGACTTGACGTCGTCCCCGCCTTCCTCCAGTTTGTCACTGGCAGTATCCTTAAAGTTCCCATCCGAAATGCTGGCAAGTAAGGAAAAGGGTTGCGCTCGTTGCGGGACTTAACCCAACATCTCACGACACGAGCTGACGACAGCCATGCAGCACCTGTATCTAGATTCCCGAAGGCACCAATCCATCTCTGGAAAGTTTCTAGTATGTCAAGGCCAGGTAAGGTTCTTCGCGTTGCATCGAATTAAACCACATGCTCCACCGCTTGTGCGGGCCCCCGTCAATTCATTTGAGTTTTAGTCTTGCGACCGTACTCCCCAGGCGGTCTACTTATCGCGTTAGCTGCGCCACTAAAGCCTCAAAGGCCCCAACGGCTAGTAGACATCGTTTACGGCATGGACTACCAGGGTATCTAATCCTGTTTGCTCCCCATGCTTTCGTACCTCAGCGTCAGTATTAGGCCAGATGGCTGCCTTCGCCATCGGTATTCCTCCAGATCTCTACGCATTTCACCGCTACACCTGGAATTCTACCATCCTCTCCCATACTCTAGCTGACCAGTATCGAATGCAATTCCTAAGTTAAGCTCAGGGATTTCACATCCGACTTAATCAGCCGCCTACGCACGCTTTACGCCCAGTAAATCCGATTAACGCTCGCACCCTCTGTATTACCGCGGCTGCTGGCACAGAGTTAGCCGGTGCTTATTCTGCGAGTAACGTCCACTATCCCAGAGTATTAATCCAGGTAGCCTCCTCCTCGCTTAAAGTGCTTTACAACCAAAAGGCCTTCTTCACACACGCGGCATGGCTGGATCAGGCTTCCGCCCATTGTCCAATATTCCCCACTGCTGCCTCCCGTAGGAGTCTGGGCCGTGTCTCAGTCCCAGTGTGGCGGATCATCCTCTCAGACCCGCTACAGATCGTCGCCTTGGTAGGCCTTTACCCCACCAACTAGCTAATCCGACTTAGGCTCATCATTTAGCGCAAGGTCCGAAGATCCCCTGCTTTCTCCCGTAGGACGTATGCGGTATTAGCATTCCTTTCGGAATGTTGTCCCCCACTAAATGGCAGATTCCTAAGCATTACTCACCCGTCCGCCGCTAGGATCAGTACCGAAGCACTTCACCCCGCTCGACTTGCATGTGTTAAGCCTGCCGCCAGCGTTCAATCTGAGCCATGATCAAACTCTTCAGTTTAAAATCATTTGTACTTTACTAAAAGTACTAAATCTGGCTCATCAATTTTCTGACTAAAAATTCGCTCAAATAAACTTCGAGAAATTTCTACCATTCAATCAATGAAATATTTTCGATCGATCAACCAGTAAAAATCCACACAAGTTGTTCTTCTATTCTCTTAATGATCTTCTCGATGATTCGTCATCATCAAGCTAGGTCGGCTATGTTACTCTAATCTAAA
>NZ_JAMFKZ010000055.1:0-5720 GCF_023488045.1 Acinetobacter sp. ANC5681 | reverse complement strand
CGACCGTGGAAGGGATTCATCTGCTGTATCTCGAAATAAATAAGATATTTAGCTTATCATGTCAGCCTATTTGCAACAGTGCCTTGAATAGCCACTGATTTTATAGATACCTTTTAGTTAGATTTTTCAGTTTTTATAAGAACTACTGATTAGGACCTTGACACCCTGCTTTTTACTGGATAATCTTATTTCAACGCAGCAAAATCTGTGTGCAGGCGTGAGAACCTGATAAAATATCTAGGTGCAATTAAATGTCGCACTTGCGGCTATTTTTTTGCCTACTGTTAAGCAGTCCCTATGGTAGCTTAGCAGGGCAGCTTCGTGCTGGCTGATCCTAGATTCAGTATTCTCACCCCTGTTAAGTTGCCTCCATTGCCGTGAGAAGCGATGGAGATAATTAAACTCTTATCTAGGAAACTGCTATGCATACTAAATTCAATGATGCAAACCCATGCATGCCAAAAAACCTCGCTAAACAACTGATTGTCGAAAGCGCTAAACTTCTGAATCATCAACAACGCCAAGCCTTGCTCGATATTTTCATGACTTTAGATCAGGCGGAAAAAACAGCTGAAAAGACACTTCAGCAACATGCTGTAGCGCAACAAAGCACCCACAACTTTTCTCAAGATCACGAATGCCAAGAAGACAATCAGGAATATTGGTCAGGTCATTACTATGATTCTTACAGTCAAGAATATCCGGAAGATTGGGTAAAACGGACTCAGTCCACCCCACATCGTCATAAGTTCCCTAGAACTGCTTACTGATCGTGGGGGGGCTCTTTAAAAGTAGGCATCATAATCCGAGCTACTCGACTGAGTTGGCTCGGATGAGGATGAATACCGGGGAAACTGGGCACTGTTGCAAATAGAGATTTGAGTCGATGATGTTTCCTTTAAAAAGTACTTAGAGACCGAAAACCCTGTTGATTAGACACACTTCACCCTGAGGCTGACCATAATAAAATGACGATGCTTGTCCTTTACGTAGTGCACGCATGACTTCAATACCTTTAATTGTGGCATAAGCCGTCTTCATAGATTTGAATCCTAATGTGGCCCTGATGATCCGCTTTAGCTTGCCATGATCACATTCAATCACGTTATTTTTATACTTAATCTGCCTGTGCTCAAGGTCTGGTGGACATTTACCTTCCCGTTTTAACCGTGATAAACGTCCATATGTGGGTGCTTTATCCGTGTTGATCACTTGTGGAATTTGCCACTTCTTCACATTATTTAAAATTTTTCCAAGAAAACAATATGCTGATTTGGTATTACGTCTAGAAGAAAGATAAAAATCAATGGTATCGCCACGTTGATCGACTGCACGATACAGATAAGACCATCGTCCATTCACTTTTACATAGGTTTCATCAATATGCCACGAGCTCAGATCTGTAGGATTACGCCAATACCAGCGTAAACGTTTTTCTATTTCAGGAGCATAACGTTGAACCCAACGGTAAATAGTCGTGTGATCAACATTCACACCCCGTTCGGCCAGCATTTCCTGCAGTTCACGATAGCTAATGCCATATTTACAATACCAGCGCACAGCCCAAAGAATGATTTCGCCCTGAAAATGCCGACCATGGAAAGGATTCATATGCTGCACCTTTAGCTAAAACAGTCTTCAGCTTACCATTCGTGGTTATTTGCAACAGTGCCCTTACTTCAAAGCCAAAATTTTTCGGGCACCATTAAGTACGAATAAAGAAACCAGTATGCCAATGATTAAGTCTGGATAAGCTGATCCGGTCCACGCCACGAGTACACCGGCAAATATAACGCCCATATTTACGACAACGTCATTCGCCGAGAAAATCCAACTGGCTTTCATATGTGCGCCATCTTCTCGATGACCAGAAATAAGATATAAGCATGTCACGTTAGCTATAAGTGCGAGCAGGCCAATAACAATCATGAGCGTTGATTCTGGCTCGCTTCCAAACATGAATCGTCTAATGACATCAACAATCACGATAACAGCAAGTAATAACTGAATCCAACCTGCGAAATGGGCTGCTTTTATTTGATATTTCGCAGCTTTTCCGACGGCATATAGTGCAATACCATAAACGGCTGCATCGGCAAACATATCTAGAGAATCAGCAATCAATCCTGTAGACGCAGCAATAATACCGCTGATGAATTCTATAAAGAAAAGTAGAGCATTAATACCTAATAACAGTTTAAGTACTTTAGCTTGTCTCACAGGATCAGGTTCATTAGGTATATCGCCTGAAGAAAGCTGTATTTCATCAAGTTTCGCCCCAAAACCCAGTCCTTCGAGTTTAGCCGTAATTTGCTGAATCCCTTCATTATGGAAGACTTTCAGTTTTCGATTGGGAAGATCAAAAGTAAGACCTTTAACTGCTTCAATATCTGCAAGAGCCATACGGACCATTTGCTCTTCAGCAGAGCAATCCATTTTAGGAATGGTGTAGGTACTTGTTTGCTTAGCCTGTTGATTGCTTATATAAGTTTCAGTCTTCACAAGCTTTGCACCAAAACCCAAAGCTTCAAGTTTGGTGGTTATATTTTCATCTTTTTGATTATGTAGAACCTTTAAAGAACGGTTAGGTAAATCAAAGATGAGTTTTTGAACACCATCAATTGAAGATAGCGCCATACGAACCATCTGTTCTTCCGCAGAACAATCCATTTTGGGAACTAAGTATTCACTCATGTAGTGCGAATCTTTTAAAACGTCTTCAGTGCTTAAATTTTCTTTGGGATCAGAACCACAACAGGATTGAGCGGTATCTTCACAACTGTTTGAAGTGTTACAGCAAGGAGATGAAGATTTTTTTTCTTCCTCTTCACCACAACAGCTAAGCGTATTATCACAATTCTTTGAATTGTTTGCTTCTGCAATTGATGGATGATTTTCTTGTTGAGATTTCTTATCTTCGCATGGTGTTTCTTTACTACATCCACAACCACTCATAATTATACCCATTAAAAAATTATAAACTTTGAATATTAGAATCCCTATAGTTACTATAGAGTCAAGAATCTTTGGAAATACTAACTCAATGCATTTAAAAATTGGTGAACTCTCTAAAAAAACCTCATGTTCAGTATTAACAATTAGGTTTTATGAAAAGGAAGGTTTAATTCCGGAACCGGAAAGAACGGAAGGAAATTACCGCCTTTACGATGTAGGCTATGTTGAGCGAATTAAATTTATTTTGAATTGCCGAACTTTAAATATGAGTTTGAATGAAATTCGTCAATTACTTACCTATAAAGACAAACCTGAGAAAAATTGTTCAGATGTGAATGAATTAATTGACTTACATGTCAGTGCTATCAGAGAAAATATAATCAAGCAACAAAAGCTTATTGAACAACTATCTGATTTAAGAGGTACTTGTGATGGTTTATGTACAATTGACCAATGTGGAGTTTTAAAAAATCTAGCTTGATTATCTAGACCTATGCTTTTTTCAAAAAATCGGCATTGTTGCAAATAACCACGAATGGTAAGCTGAAGACTGTTTTAGCTAAAGGTGCAGCATATGAATCCTTTCCATGGTCGGCATTTTCAGGGCGAAATCATTCTTTGGGCTGTGCGCTGGTATTGTAAATATGGCATTAGCTATCGTGAACTGCAGGAAATGCTGGCCGAACGGGGTGTGAATGTTGATCACACGACTATTTACCGTTGGGTTCAACGTTATACGAATCTAAAAATGGGAGCCTATAGCTCCCATTTTTATTGTTAAACGTTGAATCCTATATGTTTTCCTGTTGGAAGCTCTACATCAATACGGAGCTTCCCACCCATTGCCTCAACATACTTTTTCATGGTTGAAATCTTAAGATCATTGCCACGATTTTCTATTGCTGAAAGCGATGGCTGTTTTATTCCCAAAGTTTCAGCAAGCTCTTTTTGAGAAATTTCGAGTTCTTCACGAATAAGATGAAGCTGATTTTCTAGCAGTAATTCATCAGCCATTTTTTGAATACGGGCTTGGCTCTCTGGAGAGCGGCTAGCTAACAATTCTTGCAGAGTCTTAGCCATTAGATTTATCTCCTAGGGTAGTGAGATGAAGTTGGTATTGTTCATCTGCAATATCCAGCATGTCTTTATAAAAACGCTTTTTACCGCCTTTATCAGCAATACATAGAACAATAGCCTGTCGTAAGGGATCAAATGCGAAGAAAGCTCTTAAGGGTCTACCGCGGTGTTAAACGCGCAGTTCTTTCATATTGGTAAATTTAGACTCATACACAGTATCTACTAAAGGGCGGCCTAAACTCGGACCTTGCTGTTGTAGAACGACCAGAGCAGCTAGGACCTTCTCTTGTGTAGATTCATCTTGCTGTTCAAGCCACTGATTAAATAGATCTGTCGTAATGACTGTCCACATACCACAACCAAAATATAGACTATAGTCTATATTTTAGGGGCATTATGCTTGTTTTGCAAATGAGAAATGATAGGTAATAAAAAAGCCCGACATCCTGTCGGGCTTTTCCATATTTGGCGCTTAGATCTGACTCCTGTCTGATCTCACGTTCCTTGTTGTTCATCTTATTCTTTTTATCTGGAGCATCCTGCTCTCTATGTCTTCATGATAGGAAATTTCCAGTATTGCGGATAGCAGCAAAGGGCCGAGATTGGTATGAGCCAGGGCTTACAAAATAGCCTAAATTTCATCCACAGAAATTGGGGATAGTTTTCACCCTGGAAGATTTGATAACATTGGGAAAATGCCAAAATTGGTTACTTTTTAAACAAAATTATTGGCAAGAACTATCAAAAATGATCATAAAAAAGCCGACTTGTTTCAAAATCGGCTTTTTGCGGTTTTTATGATCAGGATGAATTTTTTAAGTTATTGATTTAAATGTTAATATACAAGTGTTGTTATTCCTAAGTAGAAATGTCCTACCTAATAACCAAATAGAAATGTCCTATATGGACATTTCCAAGTCAAGCACAGGATTTAGATTTCGTTCTTGAATTGCTGTTTTCTGTGCACGTCTGCTTGGCATCTTTTGAGAACGATTACGTTTGTTTTGCTGTTCCAGTTCTTCATGCTGTTGTTGAATATGATTCAGAACAGCACCCAACCGTTTATTCTCAACAATCTCTCGCTGATTCAGCTGACTTAATTTATCGAAGAGGCTGTAATTGATCTTTCGGCTATTATGCATGATGGCTACAGTACCATCCGGGTATTCAAGGAACTCAAGATACTTACCGATCAACCTTTGATTTTCTTCGGTGTTTTCCAGGAGATATACGCATTTATCATAAGTAATCGTCAGGCTATTCGTGACTCTGCGGGGTTCACGCCAAGTAAAAATATCATCTAATTCTTCGGCTGTTTCAGCGATAGGCCGATGTAGATTCTTAGGATTAAAAGCCATCTTGGCGAACTTCTGATTGAACTGCTCAATGAAGCAGGGTAGCCAGGCATTCGCTTGCTCAATCGAACAGATACCTTCCAAGCGCATTTCTTTGATCAGACGGTCCTGAAGCGTTCTATTCGCCCGTTCTACACGGCCTTTGGCCTGCGGTGAATTGGCGAAGATGATATCGATATTCAGGGTGCTGAGTACACGTCCAAACTGGGTAATCTTGGTGTCTTTCTTGCTGCTTTGATTCACTCTAAAGACTGAATGTTTGTCGCTGTAAAACGCTAAAGGCTTACCGTGCTGTTCGACATATAAACGTGTTGAAATCATATAGTCAAAAGT
>NZ_JAMFKZ010000054.1:0-6911 GCF_023488045.1 Acinetobacter sp. ANC5681 | reverse complement strand
TGTTTCTTGCTCATGGTAAACTCCTAATGAGTATGTATAGTTTACCAAGTTAAACCCTCCTGTTTTTTAAGCACACATCAACTCATACACTAGTTGATATTGATGTGATCAGGCGATTAGTTTTTTGGGCACCTTCACTGGCATATCTAATAGCTGCTGTGCAAAAGCCTTACCTTGCGGATCAATCCGCAAACTGGCAATCCCACCACCACCCAATGCATTTTCCAACATAAAATTCAGTGCATTCATGGCTGGCAATTCATAACGAATCACTTTTGATTTTTCAGGATCAAGTACATGCTGCATATAGTCTGCAACATTGGCTTCTGTCAGAGCAGCACGTATCCAAGGTAAATACTCTGTCTTACGTGCAATCACCCCGATATTACTGTGATTGCCTTTGTCGCCACTGCGTGCATGTGCCACTTCAATTAACGGCACTTCAATTTCATCTCCTTGATAGCTCGCCACTTCATCCACTGAATGCAGGTTAATATCTTGTGGAGCTAAGCCTGTTGGAATCTGAACTGGATGACGTTGCCCTACAAAATCCACCTCAACCTTGATTTGATCTTTATCAATTAAGAAAGAGAAAAGCTTCACCACTGCCGAAGCTTTAGGACGACCACCAACAATCCCAGCCAATGCAGGTGCCATACCTGTAGATGCCTGTGCAATTTCCGAAGCAAAGAACATACAGGCTTCTTTAAACATGTGTTTCACAGCAATCTTGACGACCACTTCACGGCTATCTTTCACTCTGGCATGCGAACCATAGGTACATTCGATACCCAGAATCTCCACCGATTTTTCACTAAATGGCGGAACTGAACGTAAAGCCAATACACGTTCGCATTTATTTAGAATCGCATCGGCAATAGTTTGCGCTTTTTCAGGTGCTTCACGACCTGCAATTAAGAAGCTCACTAAAACACGATAACCATCCGCATAGGTAGCACTGACTTTATATTGCTGCGTTGGTGCACGACCAGTTGCACCTGTAACTTTTACTCGATCCTCACCGATTTGCTCTAAATGAACTTGGCTAAAATCAGCCGTCACATCAGGAAGTAAATAAGCTTGAGGATTACCAATCTCATAAACAATTTGTTCTGCGACTGTTGCTGTTGAAACCAAGCCACCTGTGCCTTGTGGTTTAGTCACAATAAAGGAAGCATCGGCACTGACTTCTACAATTGGAAAGCCCATATTGTCAAAGCCTTGTACTAAACGCCAATCGGTAAAATTACCACCTGTACATTGAGCACCACATTCAATCACATGCCCTGCCAATGAGCCTTGAGCCAACTTGTCATAATCATCCAGTGACCATTTATATTCATGCAGTAATGGTGCAAGTACCACAGCCGAATCAACTACACGCCCCGTAATCACAATATCCGCACCTAAATCCAAGGCATCACGGATCGCAACTGCCCCTAAATAGGCATTACTGCTGGCTACATGATGTGGTAAAGCATCACCATTAAACATTTCCTGAACATTTTGTTTCAGTAACTCAGCATGTTTGGGTAATACATCATCCCCAAGTACCACAGCAACTTTTAAATCCAAGCCTTTTTCATCAATTATTTTTTGTAAGGCAGCACGACACGCTAAAGGATTAACACCGCCAGCATTACTAATGACTTTGATTTTTTTCTCAGCAATTTTATTAATCAGTGGCGACATCACTCGGCTAACAAAATCTAAAGCATAACCATGATTTGGATCAGTCATCATTGCCTTTGCCATGATCGACATGGTAATTTCTGACAAATAATCAAACACTAAATAATCAATATCACTCAGATGTACTAACTGAAAAGCGGCTGTGTTGGTATCCCCCCAAAAGCCTGATGCACACCCAATTTTGATTACCTTCTGATCATCCTGCTTGATGCTTGTCATGCGCTTTCTCATTGTTATTTCTAAATTGGCATAACATTACCAAGCAAGTGCTTGGTTTGTAAAGTACATAATGATATGCTGTATTGGCAAAAATAGACAAATCCAAGCAAATGCTTGTTATAAAAAGATAAGACAATTCATGAAATGAATTTTGTTACAATGCTCACTAGATTTAATAGGATAGACGGACTGGCATGATCGCAACTTCAATTGAGCAAATACCTAAAATTGTATGTTTTGACGATAGCCCACGTGGGCGTTTATTGCTTGGCGCTGCTTATCTATTTTATAAACAAGGTTATGACAAAACCACGGTTCGCCAATTAGGTGAATTTATTGGTATCCAGTCAGGTAGTCTTTTCCATCATTTCAAAAGTAAAGATGAAATTTTAGCGACTGTCATGGAACAAACCATTATTTATAACTTTGCACGGCTTAAAGAAGCGGCTGAACGTTCAAATGAGCCAGAACAACAATTACGTGATTTAATCAAAGCTGAACTGATTTCGATTACTGGGGATACAGGTGCAGCAATGGCCGTACTCGTTCATGAATGGTTTGCCCTCTCCAAAGAGAAACAAGACTATCTTCTAAAAATGCGTAATGAATATGAACAAGTTTGGCTGAATGTGATTGAAAAATTACGTGATCAAGGCAAAGTTAAACATGATGCATTTATTTGGCGTCGATTGATTGGTGGTTCTATTTCTTGGTCGGTGACTTGGTACAGACCTGAAGGTAAAGTCAAAGTGGATGAACTGACTGAAATGATTTGGGAAATGGCTTTAAAATAAGTAAGATATGAGACGACATAACTTAACGTTCTACCCAATCATGGTATTTCTATTGTAAAAATTCTTTGTTAATCTGCAATCAATATAACAGCAGAATAATAATGCCATGAATCCAGTCCAACATGCCAATATTTCAGTAAAACGTCGTGGGGGCGAGCTTGAAGATTATATTGATATTCATGCGCTCATCGACAGCACTAAAATGCTCTGTACCGACAATCGCCATCGCATCTTGCATACTTTCTGGGGTGTTCAAGAAGTGATTATTCCAATCTTTGGGCATCACTTTGAAAACAGTGCAGGTAAAAGTATTGAAGTCAAAGACCTCTGCGAGAAAGATCATCTGCTCGTTGATTTCCATCACCATTTTATTCCAACAATTGGGGATTTCGTTGCAGCGATGCAAGATATTCCTACAGACGGACTAGCCAACCGCTTAGAAAAATTCCATCGCGATGTGATTGATGACCCAAAAATCTCAGCAACACTACTCTCGCCATTATCGGTAACAGGTCAACTCAAATCTTTACTGATCACTCACAATAGTTGGTTTATCAATACCATTCTTCCAATGATGGGAAAAGGCGAAGCCAAATTTATTGATTTTGATATTAGTCCAGATTTCTTTTTTAATCCGATGCGTTTTGAGCTTTGGATGGACAATGGGATGGCCGTCCCGCCAAGCGCAGCCAAACTGCAAGACTTAAAAATGAAAATCGCTTAATTTAAGGGGAAATAAAAATGAGTAATATCCAATACGTTATTCGTCAAAACGACTTTGCTTACAATGATGAATGGCATCTGACCAATTGCGTTTCAACTGGGGCGATCAAGCAGATTTATACGGATAAGGCTGAAGCTGAGAAAGCATACAAATCATTAGTCGTCGAAGGCTTATACTATGATGAACTATGTAACTATGACATTGGTAATGGTGAAGCAGATGATGAAATCTACGAAAAACTTGAAGCTTTAATTTTAGAAAAAACAGGAAAAACTTTTAATGTAGACGATGGTGAAATTCCTAAATTGAATGAAGATGATGCTTTCGAATTTGCCAAAATCTCAGGTATTGTTTGGTATCAATTATTAGAAGTTGATGCAACACAACCCTGTTATGTACTTTGGATCAATTCTGAAGAAGAGTATTTCTCAGGCTATGAAACTGGCAGTATTATTTCTAGCCAAGATGAAAACTTTAGCGATGTTATGTGGGAAGCCAATATTTATGCGATGGACTATGAGTTCGAAGCCTTGATGGATAAACCACTTGCTGAGTTAAGTGATAGTCCACTGTTATTCAAACAATTTATCGAACAAACTCCAGATATTCGTTACGATGCTGAAAAAGACAGCATCGAGGGTATTGCCCTAGATAATATAAAATTTATCGATATAAAAACTTTGAACTCATTTTTGAAACAACCTATATTTGAAATCCGCCAAATCTCTTTAGAAGAGTTAGCTGAGCTAGAATAAATTTGAAAATAAAAAGTGCGGAAATTAACCGCACTTTTTATTCGTCATGAAGATATTAATAGCCTAGCTGCTTACTAATCAAATCCTTCATAATTTCTTCAGCACCACCACCAATCATATTCACTTTGACTTCACGATAAATTCGTTCGGACTTCGTTCCACGCATAAAACCCATCCCTCCCAAGGTCTGCACAGCAGCATCCGCACAAAATTGCATAGTACGAGTCGCTACATTTTTTGACATGGAAATTTGCGCAATGAGGTCTGCCCCTTGCAGCTCTTTTTGTCCCATTCGATAAGCTGTATCTTCCAATAATGCTCGTGTTGTAGTCAATTGTGTTGCCATATCTACGAATTTGTGGCGAACCACTTGATGATCTACCAAGCGCTTTCCAAAAGTCTGTCGCTGTTTTGCCCAATCTAAGGCTTCCTCATAACAGACCAAGGCATAACCATATGCCATCGCAGCTAGCCAAAAACGCTCCATATTAAAGTTATTCATAATGACTTTAAAACCTGCATTTTCCCCGCCTAACAAATGACTAACTGGGACTTGAACATTATCAAAATGCAAATGCGCAGTGTCTGATGCCCACCAACCCATTTTCTTTAATGGTGATTTGGTTATTCCCTTGCTATGCGCATCGACCAGTAACATAGAAATACCTTTTGCACCTTGAGCATTCTGATCTGTCTTTACAGCAACCGTATAATAATCAGCACGAATCCCCGATGTGATAAAGGTCTTTTCACCATTCAAAATATAATGGTCTCCTTCTCGAACTGCTTTGGTTTTAATTGCAGCGACATCAGAACCGCCACTGGGCTCTGTAATTGCCAAGGCTGATATTTTTTCTCCTGCAATAATCTGCGGCATAACTTCATCACGAATCTCAGGTCGAGCAAAATGATGAATGGGTGGTGTTCCGATACTATGAATCATAAGCGAAATATGTACACCACCAGATCCAGCTTTTGCCATCTCAATTGCTGCCAACATGACATAAAAGGCATCTGCATCGGGAATGCCACCATGTTCAGCATCATAACCTAGGCCCATTAAACCGACATTTGCAGCCTGTTGATAGAGTGCTCTTGGAAATGATCCAGCCTCATCCCATTCATTCACATAAGGTGAAATTTCTTTTTCTACAAAACGTTTGATGCTGTCTGCAAAAGCCCGATGTTCAGATGTGTAATAAATCGGGTTAAGTGATAAACCATCCATGCTATTTTTCCTAAATTATTATTTAACTCATTGTTCTTTTATAAATATGGCTTTAGACCAATCTCATCATGGTTTAAAGCCTTAAAAATTTCGATTAAAAACCAAGTTGGCGACTGGCAAGGTCTTTCATAATTTCCTCTGCACCACCACCAATCATGTTCACTTTCACTTCACGATAGATACGTTCAGATTTTGTACCACGCATAAAACCCATCCCCCCTAAAGTCTGAACGGCAGCATCAGCACAAAACTGCATGGTTTGTGTTGCGACATTCTTCAGCATGCAAATTTGTGCAATCAGTTCATTACCCTGCAATTCAGGTTTTCCTAAACGATAGGCTGTATCTTCTAATAACGCACGAGTTGAAGTTAAACGTGTCGCCATATCTACCAACTTATGACGAACGACTTGATGATCAATTAAGCGTTTACCAAAAGTTTGTCGCTGTTTAGCCCAATCCAAGGCCTCTTCATAACAGACCAACGCATAACCATAGCTACTCGCTGCAAGAAAAAATCGCTCCATGTTAAAGTTGTTCATAATGACAAAGAAGCCCATATTTTCGGCACCAAGTAAATTTTTGGCTGGCACTCGTACATGATCAAAGTGCAAATGTGCTGTATCCGATGCCCACCAGCCCATTTTATCTAGCTTTGATTTGGTAATGCCTTCACTATGCGCATCAATCAACAGCATTGAAATACCATTAGCCCCCTTAGCATTAGGATCAGTACGTACTGCTACCGAATAATAATCTGCACGAATACCCGATGTAATAAAGGTCTTTTCACCACTGACAATATAATCGTCACCATCTCGAACTGCTTTGGTTTTTAAAGCCGCAACATCCGAACCACCGCTAGGTTCAGTAATTGCCAATGCAGAGATTTTCTCTCCTGACAAAATTTGTGGTAAGACTTCAGCCTTGACCTCTTCTTGAGCAAAATGCTGAATTGGTGGTGTCCCAATCGTATGTGAAAGTAATGATGCAGCCAAACCACCTGATGCGCACTTCGCCAACTCAACTGAGGCAAGTAGAGTATAAAATGCATCCGTTCCTGCAATTCCACCATAATTTTCATCAAAGCCAACACCAAGCAAGCCTATATCAGCGGCCTTTTTATACAGCTCACGCGGAAAAGTTTCCGCTTCATCCCATTCAGTGATAAAAGGACTAATTTCCTTTTCAGTAAAGCGCCTAACACTCTCAGCAAAGGCTAAATGTTGCTCGGTGTAATATAAAGGGTTGAGTAGCATGCTTGCTTCCTAATAATTATTGATCATTGTTTTCGAGTATTTAGTGAGCACTAAGGTATCAAAACCATAAAAACCAAGCAAGCGCTTGGCAAAATTTAAAATTAAAAAAATATTCAATTGGTTCGATTACTTTAACTTACTACAAAGAATCATTCATAATATAAAACTCTTTGCCAAAAAAAACACCCCTAACCATTAGGTTAGGGGTGTTTAGTATTTAAAAGCTGGCGATGACTTACTC
>NZ_JAMFKZ010000053.1:0-7502 GCF_023488045.1 Acinetobacter sp. ANC5681 | reverse complement strand
TCATATCTATATCTCACTAAGTAATGTTTAAGTTATCAAGACTTTCGATCTAGCCATCTCGTCTTGATGATTAAATAATACATCGTGAGAATCTCACAATCAAGCACTATTTATAATTATTTTTAATCTGCCGACAAACGGTAATCATCTGTTTGGGGGTGGGGCAAGGGCTTAATCTTTCCAACTATCAACAATGTCCGCCCAATCTTGAAGCATCTTGCGCCTATTTTCTAAATGCTTTGCATGATTGTAAGATGCTTTTGTTTTATTCTCGTCTGCATGTGCGAGTTGCAGTTCAATCCAATCTTCTTCGTAGCCTTTTTCATAAAGAAAGGTTGATGCTGTGGCCCTAAAGTCATGGGCTGAAACATCCCCTAAATTAATATAATCAAGCATCCTATTCAATGTGGTGGCAGACAACATCCCCTCTTTATATATTGCTGAAAATACATAATCTTGACTTCCAGTAATTTTCTTTTGCTCAATCAGCAACTCAAGTAATTGGGCGGATATTGGCACAATGTGAATACGGTTTTTCTTGGTTGTTCTTTCTTGGGTTTTGCTTTTCGCTTTTGTTTTTTTTGTAGCAATAGGGAATTTAATGGTTTTATCTTCAAAATCAATAAAAGACCATTGCATACGTCTAATTTCAATTGATCTTAACATTGAATAAAGCATTGCTAACACAGCATTTCTAACAGTTTTTGATCCTTTGTATGTGTCAATCTTGGTACGCAAAATTCGCAATTCTTGTTTTTCCAGTGGCCTTGCGTGTTCAACCTCTGGACGCTCAATAACATCTCTAACTGCGTATGTTGGGTCGTAATCAGCTCTAAGTGTGGCAATAGCGTAGCGCATTACAGCGCCAATAAATTTACGGTTTTGGATCGCTGTCACTTCACCAGTGCCGTAATTATTTTGGCTTTGAACACGTTTTAGAGTGTTTTCCATGACTTTTAGAACATCATATGAAGTCACATCTTTTACAGCTTTATTACCAATAACTCTATACACATCACGCTCAAATGAATCTCGCATTTGTTGCTTGTATTTTTCAGTCCGATCTGCAATTTTATTTTCAATATACTCTTCAGCAACTAGCCTGAAAGTATTTTTACTAGCATTCTTTTCTTCTTGCTTTTTTTCGACACGATCTTCAATTGGATTGATACCTTTGTGAAGCAGCGACTTAGCATCGTCTCGCAATCTACGAGCTTCTGCTAATCCCACAACAGGGTATTCGCCCAGTGTCATCATGAGCGCTTTGTCTAAATATCGAAATCTAAATCGCCAAAACTTTTTGCCAGTTGGCTTTACCTCTATACACAAACCATCAAAGTCAGTGATTCTATAAAGCTTCTCAGTTGGCTTTAGTGTACGTAGTTTGGTGTCGTTTAGCATGTGAGTATGATTGATGACAACTTGGCGTACTCACAATCATACTCATAAAATTTAATTTTGCTAGAATTTGCTACATTTACTTTAATTTGCTTAAAGATTGAAAATAAAAGAGTTGATAGCTAAATTAGTTTTGTTAGATTTGCTTATATTTTTTGAGTGCTTCTTTTCGATCATCAGAAGCATGACTTTATAACCTTTTGAAAAATAATTGCTTTATTGAGCTGGTAATGTGATTACTCTATTCTAAAGTTATATTTCTTTAGGATTTATTGAAGCTTAAAGGAATATGTTGAAAATAGAGAAGAATAATCATAACAAAAACAAATGATCAATGTTGAATATTTCAATTACCCGATGTTTAGCTAGATTTAATTACTTAATGAAAGAAATCGTGTTTAAAAATCAGAATAAACTTCATAAATTTAAAGGTTTGAGTAAAAATATACAAAGTGAACCAAAAGTCTAAATGAATTGATTGGAATGAAGTTCAAAAGAATGATATAAAAAGCGAATTTATGCTAACTCATGATAGTGTAAATTGCACTACATTAGTTCTCTGTTATATGTTTTGCACCACTTTGGTTCGTTATGTCTATTTTGGGGACGAGCTGAGATCGGAATGTTTAAATATGGTGCATTTGTGAAAGCAAACATTATAGTGGACATAGGACATGGAGCTTAAAGCATTTTTTCTGCAAAGAATTTCAATGTTTTAGGTATGCTTTAAAATTGTTGGTATGATAATTGCTAATTGTACACCAACAACTAACACGCACTTAACAAGTGCATATAAATTTCATTGGAGCAAATGAGCATGGCGAACAAGGTCCTTCAACTCATCAAAGAAAGTGGCGCAAAATGGGTCGATTTTCGCTTTACTGATACTAAGGGTAAAGAGCAACACGTAACTTACCCAGCTGACACGATTGATGAAGATACATTTGAAGATGGTAAAATGTTCGATGGTTCTTCAATCGCTGGTTGGAAAGGCATTGAAGCTTCTGACATGATCTTACGTCCAGATGCTGAAACAGGTTTTCTTGACCCGTTCTTTGCTGAGCCAACTGTTGTTGTGACTTGTGACGTTATTGAGCCTTCTACTGGTCAAGGTTATGAGCGTGACCCACGTTCGATTGCTCGTCGTGCTGAAGAATATTTAAAATCTACAGGTATCGGTGATACAGCATTCTTTGGTCCAGAACCAGAATTCTTCGTTTTCGACGAAGTTAAATGGGATATCGATATGTCTGGCGCTCGCCATACACTAATCGCTGAAGAAGCTGCATGGTCTACTGGTAAAGATTACGAAGCTGGTAACTCAGGTCACCGTCCACGTGTGAAAGGTGGTTACTTCCCAGTTCCTCCAGTTGACTCACATCAAGACATGCGTGCTGAAATGTGTGCACGTATTGAAGACATCATGGGTCCAGGTCGTGTAGAAGTACATCACCACGAAGTTGCTTCATGCCAATTAGAAATTGGTGTGAGCTTCAATACATTAGTTCGTAAAGCGGACGAAGTTCAACAGTTCAAATATGCAGTTTGGAACGTTGCTCACCAATATGGCAAAACAGCGACTTTCATGCCTAAGCCAATGGTAGGTGATAACGGTTCTGGTATGCACGTTCATATGTCTATCTCTAAAGATGGCAAGAACTTGTTTGCTGGTGATGAATATGCTGGTTTATCAGAAATGGCATTGTTCTTCATCGGTGGTGTAATCAAACACGCTCGTGCTTTGAACGCAATTACTAACCCTGGTACAAACTCGTACAAGCGTTTAGTTCCTCACTATGAAGCTCCGATTATGCTTGCTTACTCAGCACGTAACCGTTCTGCTTCTATCCGTATTCCTTACGTTTCTAGCCCTAAAGGCAAACGTATCGAAGCACGTTTCCCAGATCCATTAATGAACCCATACTTAGGTTTTGCGGCATTGTTAATGGCTGGTCTTGATGGTATTCAAAACAAGATTCACCCAGGTGAAGCTGCTGACAAGAACTTGTATGACCTTCCTCCTGAAGAAGAAGCAAAAATCCCTACAGTTGCTCACAACTTAGAAATGGCGATTGATGCTCTTAAAGCGGATCACGAGTTCTTATTAAAAGGCGGTGTATTCACTAAAGAAATGTTAGATGCTTACATCGAACTTAAAACTGAAGATGTACGTCGTCTTAACACGACTACTCACCCAGTTGAATTTGATATGTACTATAGCTTGTAATACATCCCAAATAAAAAAGCTCGCTTAGGCGAGCTTTTTTTATGCTTTTGATTCAATTGAAAGTCGTACGCTTTTTATCAAAAAATTCATGTAAACTAGATGCGATGTTTTTAGTGAGCCAAGCATGCGAAATTTACGACCAAACACAATAAATTCAAAGCAGATTCCTAAAGAATTAAAAAAATGGTTGTACGCATCAGGTTCATTAACTCAACAACTTACTGATCTTGCTAGTGGTGATTTTCATGTTGAACGGATTAAAGAGCATTATCAACGTTTAACATTTGCTGACAGTAAATGGATGTTAATGCCTTACCATCATGTTGCTTGGGTACGTGAAACTCATTTATATGGTAGCGAGCGAGAGCCTTGGGTGAAGGCAAAAAGTATTTTCCCGATTCTTAGTCTACAAAAAAAAGCAAGAATATTTAAATATATACGCAATAAGCCAATCGGTTGGTTCTTATTTCAAAGAACTGATCCTCAGTGTGAACGACGTGTTATTCAACTTGATGAGGGCTGGACTAGGCAAAGTTGTTATACATGGCATGGGTGTAAATTTATTGTGCAGGAAACTTTTTTGCCTGCTTTTGAACAGTTTATTCGACAGCATTGACTCTCAGGATTACTCATGGAAACAGTGCAACATATAACATGGCGACAACGTTTAGAAGCCTATTATTATCTATGTAGATTTGATAAACCGATTGGTACGGAATTGGTTTTTTGGCCAACCATGTGGGCGTTATGGATTGCATCTAAGGGCATACCTGATCTTAAGATATTACTAATCATGGCTTTGGGATGCTTATTTATGCGTGCTGCAGGTTGTGCAATTAATGATTTTGCTGATCGTAAAGTAGATGCACATGTAGAACGAACGAAAAATCGTCCTTTAGCCACAGGTGTGATCAAAGCCAAGGAAGCAGTGTTTGTTTTTTTAGCCTTGGTAGTGCTTAGTGCAAGTTTGTTGTTGTTCTTGCCTATAGAAGCATTTTATTGGTCATTTGGAGCGTTATTGTTAGCGTTCATATATCCATTTATGAAACGTTATACGCATCTACCACAAGTTTTTCTCGGTGCTGCATTTTCTTGGTCAATTCCAATGGCATATGCCGCTGTTGGGCAGACCCCAGATTTAACCTGTTGGCTTTTATATTTCGGTAATTTGGCTTGGACAGTCGCTTATGATACACAATATGCAATTACTGATCGTGAATATGATTTAAAAATTGGGGTCAAATCGACGGCTATTTTATTTGGTCGCTACGATATACAAATTATTGGTGTGTTGCAGCTTGTGAGTTTGGTATTGATCGGCATTGCATTGTATATCGAAAGTCTGCTTGTACCTTTTGGAATAGCTGGATTGATTGTTGTTGCTGGAGATTTTATTTATCAAACATTTAAGACTCAAGATAGGGATCCGCAACTTTGTTTTTGGGCATTTCGTCACAATAGATGGGTTGGAATGATAATTTTTCTAGGAATCTTTTTACAATTAGTGGTTTAAAATGACCAATTAGTTGAAAAGTGTTCTATGCAGAGCACTTTTTTATGCCTTAATAAAGTCGCATGTAGTTTCGTGCACACAAAAACAAGACTAAAAGAAAATTTTATGAACCGGTCTAAAATTGGATTAGCAATTAGCTTTTCAATCTCTGCTTTATTTCTATTTGCGTGTAATGACAGTAATGATGGTTATTCAAGCAGCAATAAAGATAAAACATATATTTCAGAAATTAGCTATTCAAAAGATAATTTGACTTTTGCAGCATCGATCAAAGTTATGACCTATAACATGACTAATGTTCAGGGTAAAACAGCAAAAGCGACTGCGATGGTTATGTTTCCTAAGGTTGCTGCACCAAGCGATGGTTATCGTGTAGTGGTATGGGAACATGGAACAGTGGGAGTCGCTGATAGCTGTGCTCCTAGTAATAATGTGCTTAATCCGCGTTTTAGAATTTTAGCTGAAACCCTACTTGCTGCTGGTTATGTGGTGGTTGCACCTGATTACGAGGGTTTGGGAACGGCTGGTATCCATCCTTATCTTAATTTAGCAAGTGAAGCAAAATCTGCTATCTCAGCGATGCAATCGGTTAAAGATCGTTATGGCACCCAATTAAATGGTGCATGGATGTCAGTAGGGCAGTCACAAGGTGGGCAAGCTTCTATTGGTACAGCTGAATATGCAAATGCTGATGTATCTTATAAAGGGGCGGTTGCTGGAGCACCAGCTTCAAGTTTAGGTAAGATTATTCTTGAAGTTGCTCCAGCTGCATTGGCAAATATCGAGCAGGCAGAAGTAGCCAATAATGTTCCGTTAGTCAATCGTGTGTCTGTAGATTCTTACGCAACGCTACTGGCATAGGCTGCTTTAACGGGTGTTGGTATCAAAGCATATGAACCAAGATTTGATTATCGAGATATTTTCCAAGATCGCGCTAAATCATTAGCAGAGTTTGCTGAAGGTACAACAGGTGAAAATGGTTTATGTCTTGATAATGAAAGTGACCCAAGTGCAAGCCTCATCGAGAAGTTTAAAGCAGATATCATCAAATTTATGACGGATAATCCAGATAAAAAAGTGATGGATTACCCTGGATTAGATACAAACAATTTTAAAACCAATCCAACCGTTCAGAAGTTTTTGGTAGATAACCAGCCTGGAACTAAGCGAATTGATAAGCCTGTCTTAGTTGTACAAGGTACAGCTGACACTAACGTTCCTTTCCCAGTGACTCAGGCATTGGTAGCTAATTTACAGGCATTAGGTTCTGATGAGGTGGAATTAAAACCTGTACTTAATGCAACACATACCCAAGCGATTGTATGTAAAAACTTAGATATTTATAACTTTATTCAAGCGAAAATGCCTGCTAAGACAAATGTGGTAATTGATCCTGCGAAAATTGATGCAAGCAAAGACTCGCAGTGTACAGGCGTGAGTTCTTAATTATTCAACGATATGGTGATTAGATCTTAGAACTTGTAAATCAAAAAAGAGTCTCATCAGTGAGGCTCTTTTTTGTTATATTGTTGCATCGATTTTGATAGCGCATTTTGAATACTATGAGTCAGAATTCAGTTGAAAAAAAGCAAATCCCATGGGGTTTAATGGCTTTAGGTTTATTGATACCAATATTTATTGTTGGTATGGCTTTTATTGCAGCAAGAAGTGATGCAGAAACAAAACGTAAATATGATCAACAACGTGCTGAGATTGCAAAGAAGTTTGAAGATCAAAAAAATGCTGAACAAGCTAAGACTGCTGAATAAATGCTTATACCATTGTTTTTAATAACGAATATCCATCTGTAATTGTTTTATGGATGGAATTTCAGTATAGCGAATGACATCATAGCCTGCCTCCTGTAACATTTGATCTCTTTGTTTGTCTTCCTGCTCTTTTCCGAGATGACTCGGATCATCTAATTCAATAATCACAACAACTTTCATATCTTTATTGAGTAGCACGAAGTCGGTAACTTTACGATTAAATTTGCTTCGAATTTTATAATGATCACTAGTAATTAATGCACTAAAAGCCACTTGAGTCAAAACGTGGTAGTGGGGGAAGGCTTGTTTTAATCGAAGGAACATTTGAGTTTCAAATGAACTAATGACTGATCGAGGAAAGAATTTTTGTTTAGGTAGAAAAAAGGAACAAAGCTAACAAGAAGAATAATACTACTTATGCATCCAATAACTAGTAAAATAGTTTGAAGAAAGTCCAGCATATTCAAATCAAATAGTTAATAAAAAACCCACTCAAAGTGAGCGGGTTTTTAGAATTTGGCTCTCCCACCTGGGCTCGAACCAGGGACCTGCGGATTAACAGTCCGTCGCTCTACCGACTGAGCTATGGGAGAAT
>NZ_JAMFKZ010000052.1:0-8970 GCF_023488045.1 Acinetobacter sp. ANC5681 | reverse complement strand
GTTTCTTGCTCATGGTAAACTCCTAATGAGTATGTATAGTTTACCAAGTTAAACCCTCCTGTTTTTTAAGCACACATCATTAAGAAAGTGCTCGCAATTTTAAGGAAGAAAAAGCCTGATAGGACAAGGGCCCTATGAAATTTGTCGTGTACAGAGATTATTTTTATTTCCCACAAAAGTCCAAAACTCATCAACTTCAAGAGACTCATAATGACTTTGTTTAGGCTGAATTTGGTAGGTCGATTCGGTTAAAGTACGTAAAACTTTACCGATACTGATTCGCTCAACTTCAGCGATATCTCGTATACCACTACCTCTGACCATCAACTGTAATATTTTTCCAGTAATGCCTGAATTACATCCTAGATAGCTCAGAGCATGGTCACCAATAAACTGACGTTTACAGTCTTTGCACTGATAGTTTTGTTTCCCATCTACTTTGATGCCATTTTTCTTTATACTGTCACCGAGGCAGGTTGGACATTTGATTTCTAGAGTTATTCGCATTTCTCTATTTTATCAAAATTCAACCTGCTTTGTTTCAGCATACTTTTTGAAACACCACCAAAAAAAGAACCAATAAATGGTTCTCTCATCTCTTGATTGAATTTGGCTCAAACAACAAAGTCATCACCTAGATACACTTTACGTACTTGCTCATTATCTAAAATTTCTTGCGGAGTTCCTTCTGCTATCACAGAACCTTCACTGACAATATAAGCTTTCTCACAAATTGCTAAGGTTTCTCTTACATTATGATCAGTGATTAAAACACCAATTCCTCGACTCTTTAATGTCTGGATAATATCTTTAATATCACCTACAGAAATTGGATCGACGCCTGCAAATGGTTCATCTAATAGCATAAATTTGGGATCAGCTGCCAACGCACGAGCAATTTCAGCACGACGACGTTCACCACCAGATACACTCATTCCTAACGAGTCTTTAATATGATTAATTTTAAAATCATTCAATAATGCAGTTAAACGTTGCTGTCTTTGCTGTTTATTTAGATCTTTACGCGTTTCCAAAATTGCCATGATATTTTCGGAAATTGTGAGCTTTCTAAAAATTGATGCTTCTTGTGGTAAGTATCCAATACCTTTACGTGCCCGCTCATGCATCGCTAGATCAGATAAATCTAAATTATCTAAATGGATTTCACCCTTATCCATCCGAACAAGTCCGACAACCATATAGAAACTTGTGGTTTTACCTGCACCATTTGGTCCAAGTAAACCGACAATTTGACCGCTTTGCATCGTAAATGAAACGTCTTTTACCACCCACCGTTTACTATAGTTTTTAGCTAGGTGTTTAATACATAAAGTTTGTGATTGCTGTACTGATTGATCCATTAATCACGCGCCCCTGGAGAACTTTTAGAACTTGATGGCGGAATAATAATTTGAACTCGATTTGATGAAGAACCTTGTGCCTCTACATCACCTTTGTTCATACTATATTTCAGACTGTTACCACGAATACTAGAGCCATCTTGATACAGATACGCCTTACCAGTTAAAGTAATAATCCCTGTATCGGCATTATAAACAATGGTCTGTGCTTCACCACGTGCTAAACCTTTTTTAGCATCCATTTGCTGCTGAAATTTTGCCAACTGACCTTTAGCTGTAATCGTTTGTATTTCTTTTTTGCTATTCAATGTCGCAATAATAGAATCAGCCTGAAGCTTCATCGTGCCTTGCTCGATCACTACGTTACCCGTATAGGTTGTTACACCCGTTTTATCATTATAGGTTGCACGATCAGCAACCAATGATAACTGTTGGCTACGGTCTGATGGCAAAGCAAAACTTGAAGCCGAAGAAAATACTACAGCGGCAATACAAGTGACCTGTTTTAGGAAAGTGAAACGAAATTTAGAATTAAAAGCTTGGCGCATACTTTCCTCGAATTTTGTAGAATTCATATTGACCATTATTCAAATTTGCCTTTAGACCTTGACTAACAAACTCAGAACTTGGCGTTTGTACAGTGACTGAGTGTTGTGTCTCTAATTCTCTGGTTTTTGGATATCCTGTGAGTTCATTAGTATGAAACTCCATTTTCCCCTGATCAGACAATTTAGTTGCAACGACATTGCCTTGTAATATGATCTTTGTATTATCGTCATAGCCTTGTGCTTGTTTTGCATAAAACGTTGCATCAGCCTTACCCTGCTCGTACATCACGGCATTTAATTGATCAAGTTGGGATGTTTTCTGCTGCATATTTTGCTGCAACTGTTTCACCTCAGCCCGAATGTATAAATTACCCTGCTCATCAGTCTGTGTTAAGTGAACACCCTGCGCTGAATAAGTCATATTTTTCGCTGAATCAACATCCAACTTTTTTGCTTTGCCGCTGTAATAATAATAGCCACCACTTAAAGCAGCAATCAAAACAGCGACAACATATAAAACCTTGGTATCCATAAACAGAGTTACCTGACCTTTGGGTAATTCACGCTACTATTAATGTGGTACAGCTAAATATTTTGCAAGTAGCTCTTGGTAAACGCCTTTTGAAAATAAGAGCATATCGCATACTTCTCGAACTGCGCCACGTCCACCCATCGCTTGAGTGACTAAATTTGCGCGTCGACGAACTTCTTCATGCCCATTGGGAACAGTAATACTCATGCCAGCAATCGCAAATGCAGATAAATCAGGCCAGTCATCGCCCATATATAAACAATCTTCAGGTGAAATATTTAACTGAGCACATGCTTCACGTAATGCCACACCTTTATCTTCTCGCCCTTGAAAAATAAGATCAACACCTAAATCTGTCATTCTTTTTTCAACAATATTGCTCTTACGTCCAGTGATAATAATCACTTTCATTCCTGCTTGTTGAACCAATTTCATACCTAACCCATCACGAATATCAAATGATTTAAGTTCATCACCTGAGTTTGTTAGGGTTACAAAGCCATCGCTTAAGATTCCATCCACATCAAGCACTAATGCTTGTAAATGACGTGCTTGTTCTTGTAAAGCATAAGATGCCATGGCTTAATTTACTCCTGCCTGAATAAGGTCATGCATACTAATCACACCAATCACTTTATTGGTATGATCAACAACTACAAATTGATTAATCTTTCTCTCATGCATTTTTTCCAATGCTTCCACCGCACGGGCTTCTTGAGAAATAGTGAGTGGATTTTTGGTCATAACTTCAGCAACTGGGAGATTTACATCAAAACCTTGCTGCTGATCAATCATTCGGCGTAAATCACCATCAGTAAAAATACCTAATAAAATATCGTTCTCATCAACAACCGTGGTAAGACCCAAACGTTTATCTGAGATTTCATATAACACCTTGTTCATCGGTGTATCAGGTTTAACTTTGGGTAATTCAGTCCCTGTATGCATCAAATGTTTTACATGCAAAAGTAAGCGTTTACCTAATGCTCCCGCAGGATGGGAACGAGCAAAATCATCTGCGGTAAAACCACGCGCTTCCAACAATGCGACGGCTAATGCATCGCCTAAAACAAGTGTTGCAGTCGTACTAGATGTTGGTGCTAAACCTAGAGGACAAGCCTCATCCGCCTCACCTAATGTCAGTGCAACATCCGCATTCTGTGGCATTGGTCCTTTATCATCACGACTGATAGTAATTAATGGTACACCTAGATGTTTGATTAACGGCATGAGCATCATGATTTCATCACTTTTGCCTGAATTTGAAATCGCGATTAATACATCACCTCGAACCAACATACCCAAATCACCATGCCCCGCTTCACCTGGGTGCATAAAAAATGATGGTGTCCCAGTTGATGCAAGTGTCGCTGCCATTTTTCGACCGATATGACCTGATTTGCCCATACCCGTCACAACAACACGCCCTTTACACTGCAAAAGAATTTCACAGGCACGATCAAAACTTTCATTAATTTGTGTTGCAAGAACTTCTAAGGCTTGTTGCTCAATTCGCAGGGTCTCTAATGCGCTTTTTTGAAAATTTATGGCTTGTGACATATGAGTTTGACCCAGAATAATACGCTATCCACCTGAAGGCAGATGATTTTAATCAAAAGAATGATACTGATTCTAGCATAATTGAAAAATATGCACGTTTCTAAATGTAGTAGTTTTCATCGAAAATGAAGAGAGATTGAACTTATGTTAACTGCTAGAATCTACTAAGTAATAAAGTATATACCCTGAATAGACTAAACGACCTGCTTTCACTTCATCTTCAGAACATTGCTTTAAAGCAGCTTCGCTAGAAAATCCATATTCAAATAATCTTGAACCAGCAAAATCAAGCAATCTCCATAAATCAAAACCATTGATCTGCCCCTGCTCTCCAAAATCAAAATCTACGGCACATCTAGGTAATTTAACCTTACAGCCAAAACCATGTTTAAAATATGGAATACCTCCTATCAATTTACCAAGTTGAGGGATATCCATACATGCCCATTCAATATTTGTAATAGGTTGGTTTATACCAGATCCTTGCATAAGAGCTAGAACCTCACATACTGCACTTTGATAAGCAAGAATGAGACATCTGAGATTGCTATTCATCATAAACTCAAGAGTAAAAAATCATAATATGCGATATTGCTAAAAAATAGGCATTTATAAAGGCAATCACTCCTCCATTTTTTTCACCTGATAACTTTATGAAATACAATGCATACGTTATGATGAATCACGATTTTTGTAGAGTGTTTGAAAACCCTTATGCAACCTTTTGTTCTATATAATTCTGAGCAACGTAAAAAAGTTGAATTTGTCCCACGTCAAGAAGGTCAAATCGACATGTATGTCTGTGGTATGACTGTTTATGATTACTGTCATATTGGGCACGCTCGAGTTATGGTTGCATTTGATTACATCATCCGCTTCTTACGCAGCCAAGGCTGGAAAGTTCGCTATATTCGTAACATCACGGATATTGATGACAAAATTATTGCGCGTGCCAATGAAAATGGCGAAAGCATCCAACAACTCACGGCTCGTTTTATTGATGCAATGAATGAAGATGCAGCTAATTTAGGCTGTGCAGCACCAGACGAGGCACCAAAAGCAACTGAATATATTGATCAAATGCAAAATATGATCAATACATTGGTTAATAAAGGCGCTGCCTACCCCGCTGCCAATGGTGATGTCTATTTTGAAGTGACTAAATTTGATAAATATGGCCGCTTATCAGGTCGTAAATTGGACGACATGCAAGCAGGAGCATCAGAACGTGTCGATGTCGAAGTAGACAAGAAACACCCATTCGACTTTGTACTTTGGAAACATGCCAAAGAAAATGAACCTGCATGGGCTTCACCATGGGGCAATGGTCGCCCAGGTTGGCATATCGAATGCTCTGCAATGTCGACTTGCTGCTTAGGCAATCATTTCGATATTCATGGTGGTGGTTCAGATCTCATGTTCCCTCACCATGAAAATGAAATCGCACAAAGTGAAGCATCAACAGGTGAACAATATGTCAATTATTGGATGCATGTTGGTTTTATCAATGTTGATGGCGAGAAAATGTCTAAATCTTTAGGCAACTTCTTTACCATTCGCGATGTCATGGAAAAATTCCATCCCGAAGTGATTCGTTACTTTATTGTCTCATCTCATTATCGTAGCCCTGTCAATTTCTCTGATGTTGCATTAAAAGAAGCAAAGACCACACTAAGTCGTTTTTATCATTCATTTAAAGCTTATCAGCAAGTTTATGGTCAAAAAACAGTTGCAACTTTAGCGCAAGATCTTGTTGAACGCTTCAACAGTGCAATGCGTGATGATTTTAATACTGCGGAAGCAATCGCAGTACTATTTGAAATCAATAAAGAATTAAATCGTGCGGTTAAAGAAGAACAGGCTGAACAAGCAACTGTTCTTTATTCAACGCTACGTTATCTGACGAACATTCTTGGTCTAGTGCAATATGATGTTGAAGATTTTTTAAAGTCTGATATTGGTCAAGAAGCGCTTAATCTCTCTGATGTAGAAATTGAAGATTTTATTCAACAACGTGTTGATGCCAAAAAAGCTAAAGATTTTGCAAAAGCCGATAGCATTCGTCAGTCTTTACTCGATCAAGGTGTCGTTTTAGAAGATACTCGCCAAGGCACAATTTGGCGACGTGCTGATTAATTCAACACTCAGTAACATAGAGAGTTGACAGTTGGATGAAACTCTCTATAATGCGTCCTATTGCGGGAATAGCTCAGTTGGTAGAGCATAACCTTGCCAAGGTTGGGGTCGCGAGTTCGAGTCTCGTTTCCCGCTCCAAAATTTAAAAAGCCTTTATCTAACGATAAAGGCTTTTTTATATTTAAAATTTACTGTTTTCTAAAATTTTAATACTTTGCAATAAGTAGGTTAAATAATAAATTTAAATTCTGCCATTTATAGATTTACCAAAGGTTAAATAACCCTTACATACTGTCACTACCCTTTCTTCTTAAAATCCCATAGTTTAAATAACAATATTTTTCAAAAAAGAGTTTAACACCAAATGAAAAAGTCAATTATTGCAATTTCTCTAGCTTCTCTTGTATTAGCCGCTTGTAGTAAAACTGAAAATAAAAAAGTTGAAGAGCAAACACCAGCTACAACTGAAGCTGTATCAGAAGCAACTGTAGCTGATACTGCACATACTACTGAAAATGCATTAGATTGGAATGGCACATATAAAGGCATACTCCCTTGTGCAGATTGTGAAGGTATTAAAACCGAACTAGAACTTAATTCAGATAAAACTTATGAGATTAAAGAAACGTATCTTGGTAAGGGTGATGGCAAACCATTTGAAAGCAAGGGTAGTTTCCAATTCGATAACAAAAATTCATCTATTATTGAATTAGATAAAGCTAGTGATAGCCGTAAATATTTTGTTGCTGAGGGTTATTTAAAAGCATTAGATATGGATGGTAAAGAAATTACGGGGGATTTGGCTGATAAATATCAACTCAAAAAAGAAGCTGAATAATCTTTTTAAATTTTAAATGCTCGCTGTTGCGAGCATTTTTATGATTAAAATAAAAAACCCTGCTTAAGCAGGGTTTTTTCGAATCAGTTCGCGACTTAGTGAGCAGCGAATTGGTTCATTGTGTTTTTAGCATCGTCGTGCGCTTTAAGAGCGTTGTCACCAGAGAAGATTTCTTTGTGATCATCACCGATGTCAGAACCCGCCATTGCTTGGTGTTTAACACAAGCGATACCACCACGGATTTCTTTACGTTGTACGCCAGCAACATAAGCCAACATACCTTCAGAACCGAAGTAACCTTGTGCAAGCTCATGAGTAGAAAGCGCAGCAGTGTGGTAAGTCGGAAGTGTGATCAAGTGATGGAATACACCCGCTTCACGAGCAGCATCTGCTTGGAATGTACGGATCTTAGCGTCTGCATCAGCAGCTAATTCAGTAGCATCGTACTCAGCGCTCATTAATTTAGCACGGTCGTAAGCAGAAACGTCTTTACCTTCAGCAACCCAACGGTCGTAAGCTTGTTGACGGAAGTTTAACGTCCAGTTGAACGATGGGCTGTTGTTATAAACAAGCTTAGCATTTGGAACTGTTTCACGTACACGGTTAACCATGTGAGCGATTTCTTCAACGTTTGGAGTCGCAGTTTCGATCCAAAGAAGGTCAGCACCGTTCTGTAAGCTAGTTACACAGTCAAGTACAACGCGGTCAATTTGAGTGCCTTCACGGAACTGGTATAGACCAGAAGCAAGACGTTTAGGACGGTGAAGTTTACCATCACGCTTGATCAGGATTTCGTCTTCTTGAGCTTCTGAAATGTCGATTTCAGTTGTGTCTAAGTAGCTGATATATTGAGAAGCGATGTCACCTGGCTCTTTAACCACTGGGATTTTTTGAGTCAAGTCAGCGCCTTCAGAGTCAGTACGTGCAACGATGATACCGTCGTCAAGACCCATTTCTAAGAATGCATAACGTAAAGCGTGGATTTTAGCGATGAAGTCTTCGTGTGGAACAGTTACTTTACCTGCTTGGTGACCACATTGTTTCGCATCAGATACTTGGTTTTCGATTTGAAGCGCACAAGCACCAGCTTCGATCATTTTCTTAGCAAGTAAGTAAGTCGCTTCTTCGTTACCGAAACCAGCGTCGATGTCAGCAATAATTGGCACAACGTGAGTTTGGAAACCATCGATTTGAGCAGTGATTTCAGCAGCTTTAGCAGTGTCACCAGCTTCTTGAGCTTTTTTAAGAGCACGGAATAAATCGTTTAATTCTTTCGCGTCAGCTTGACGTAAGAAAGTATAGATTTCTTCGATTAATGCAGGAACAGAAGTTTTTTCGTGCATAGATTGGTCAGGAAGTGGACCAAATTCTGAACGAAGTGCAGCAACCATCCAACCAGAAAGGTAGATATAGCGACGTTCAGTAGTACCGAAGTATTTTTTGTTCGCAATCATTTTTTGTTGAGCGATGAAACCGTGCCAGCAACCTAATGATTGAGTATATTTGCTAGAGTCAGCATCATAAGCAGCCATATCACGACGCATAATCGCAGCTGTATATTTAGCAATATCTAAACCAGTTTTGAAACGGTTTTGCATTTGCATACGAGCAGCATCTTCTGGGCTAATATCGCGCCAAGTGTCGCCGAATTTTGCTTTTAATTCGCGGATTGCATCAATCGCTGTTAAATATGTAGACATGATATATTCCTTTAGAGGGATTGGCATCGAATGATCGCAAAAAACCATGCTTTTATAGTCTAGATTTTAAGCACTTCATCAACATATTGCACAGCTTAGTCTGTGCAAACAGATTAATCCAATATTCTTGGTTAATTTTCAGTATTTATTTATGAAATATACAGATAAAACGATATAGAATATTCAAAACAATAAACCAAGACTTTGATATATAATAGGACTTACGCACTATTATTTATAGATTCTCTGTGGTAGCAGATGATTTTTATCGAGAATAAAGTCATCAATGAAGTTT
>NZ_JAMFKZ010000051.1:0-9791 GCF_023488045.1 Acinetobacter sp. ANC5681 | reverse complement strand
ACCGCCGATGGATGTGCATTCTACACCATTCCTCTCCCAACACAACCCCCTTTCCTAATCTTTTTATTTAAGTGGACGTTTTTAAACCAAAATCACAATTTTTCTTATATTTTTCGACCGAATTTGTTTTAATAAGAAGAGAACAACTAAACTGTATACCTTATATCTATGTTTTGCGTCATGCAGCGCAATCATTCTAATGACTGTATTTCGCTCTAATGGCGACGAAGGACTTATATGCATTACTCAAATTACATCTTGCTTGGGCTGTTAACTGCTGGGGCATACTCACCTGTATTAGCACAAGAAGTTCAAAACGAGCCATCTATTCAAACAAGCTCTGTGGCAAATACCAACAATCAACAATCAACATCGACGATTCAAGCCATAAAAGATTTAAAACATATCACTAGAAATGATTTAAAGGTCAATGCAAACGCTGCCCAACCTGATGCTGTAAAAGATCCTTTACAACCATTGAATAGACAGATCTTTGCTTTAAATGATGCTTTGGATCGTAATTTATTAAAACCTGTTGCAATACAGTATGTAGCAAAAGTTCCAGAAGAAGTCCGTACTCCTTATCGCCAATTTAGGAAAAATCTAGGTGAGCCTTGGAATGCAGTCAACCAATTAATCCAAGGACGACCAACTCGCGCTGCCAAGACATTAGGTCGTTTCACGATTAATACGCTTACAACACTAGGTTTTGCTGATCCTGCCCGTCGTTTAGGCCTAACCACTGAAGAGGAAAGTTTTGGCGTCACTTTAGGTTACTACGGTGTACCATCAGGTCCTTACGTGATGCTGCCATTTTTTGGTCCAAGCACATTCCGTGACGGTTTTGGTTTAGCAACAGATAGTTTTGGTCGCCCACAAAAATATTTATTAGATGATCAAGAAGGTATTTATTGGTCTACTAATTTATTACAAGCAATTGATGCTCGCTCACAAATTTTGGATATTGAAGAAAGCTTAAAAGGCGATAAATATTCAATGATCCGTGATTTTTACTTACAACGTAAAGCCTTCCAAATCGCTGAAAAGCATGGAGATTCGGCAGATGTTTCATTTGTAAGTGACGAAGATGATAATAACGATCAATCAGGTGACGACAAGTAATCTCTTAGGAACTTTAAATGATAGACTTATGTATTAATTTAAAGTTTTAGCAATACTATGTTTTTCATCATATTTCATCTATGATGAATTAAAAAATGATCATACAAATACAAAAGGTCGGCTGCTTATCTATGTATTTTATTCAACCCACACGCTCAATATCTTATTTAGAACAAGCACTAAATGAGTTACCGAGTTTACAAATCATTCATATCGATGATTTAGATTTGTATGATCAAACAATAATTGCTATTGCCGATGTACAAGATTTTTTAAAATACCAATGGAAATTACCTACAATTGTTCTTGCTTTTGAACATGAAGGAACTGCATTAGCTCAAGCATGGGAAATGGGTGCGTTGGCAGGATGGATTTGGAGTGAATTACCCAAAAATCCTGTTCACTCATTGTTTAAAATCGATGCTCAATATAAACGTAATCAAGATAGTAGAGATTTACCTTCCGCCGCAGAACTACAAAAAAGATTATTACCAAACCCGATCGAATTACCAAACTATCAATTTGAATCATTTTTTCAGCCTTCAGCTTACCTGTCAGGAGATTGGTATGATTACTGGAGATTAAATGATGATGAAGTCTTGTTTTATTTAGCAGATGTTTCAGGCCATGGGGTAACAAGTAGTTTACTCACATCTTGGATGGCGGCATTTCATGGCCGATCAAAAACACCTAGTCAATTGATTCAAAAATTAAATGCAATGTTAGTACAAGAAAATATTGAAAAGCATATTACTATGGTGGCGGGAATATTAAACTTAGCAACTCATGAAGTATGTTGGTCAAGTGCTGGGCACTACCCTCCTCCAATTATCTTTGAGCCCAACCAACCACCACAAATCCTTACAACAAGTAGCTTTCCATTAGGTCTTACTGAAGAACTAGAAGTTGAAGAACATTGTTGTACGCTGAGCCGTAATGCTCGTTTTATATTATGTTCTGATGGCGCACTTGAACCATTTGATGGCGGTTTGAATGATCAATTTAATCAATTGGTCGAACATCTTCAGCATGATGCTTTCAAAGCACCAGATCATGTTGCTGACGATATTGCAATATTAAGCATATGTCGAATGAATTAATTCTAAAATCAATATTTTAATTAGATCACAGCATCCAACCACTTGTGTCTAGAATATCACTATGGGATAATTTTATATCCTTTCTCTGAAAATGGCATTTATATGTCAACAGGTCATGTTGAATATGCAAGTTTGAACGGAACGCATATTTTCAAGCTTATTGGCGAAGTGCGCGCTCACTCTTGTATAAGTTTAGACAAGTTACTCAACAAAATTGAACAGCAACAGAATGTTGTCGGTGCAATTGTTGATTTAACTGAAACTACATTTATTGACAGCACAGTCTTGGGTGTACTTGCAAAACTAGGTCTTAAGCTTAAACAAGTTCATCATATTCAAGCTGTTATGCTCTCGACAAATCCAGATATTACAACTTTAGCCAACAGTATGGGGCTAGGTCAGGTATTTGTGATTTTAAATTATTGCGGCGATCCAAACGTATGCACTTTAGAATTAACTGAAGAGCACGTTACACATAGTGCAATGCTCAACACTGTGTTAGATGCACATAAAACACTAATGCGTTTAAATGAAAACAACCAAAATATGTTTGAGCCACTTGTAAAGCAATTGCAAAAAGAACAAGAGTGTTTATCTCTTGATTCACAAAAACAAAATGCATAATTGCTGAAAACTAAATTGTGATGCTTGTATGACCTTACTTTCTGTTGCACAAATGAACTCTCAAAATGACATTGAAGCAAATTTCATCGTCATTGAATCATTGATCCAACAAAGTAAGGCTCAGGCTGCTGAGCTTATTGTTTTCCCAGAAAATTTTGTTTGTTTTGCAGCAGGGAAACAACGCGAGACAGCAGCACAATTCGAGAGCATCCAACAACGATTGGAACAATTGGCTCATCGTTATCAAATCTGGATTATCGCAGGTACCCTCCCTTGCCCGTTTCGTCCTGATGGTTCAATCATTGATGATGGTCGAGTTAGAACCGTCAGTTTATGCATTAGCCCTGAAAGAACTGAAGCGCGTTATGACAAAATCCATTTATTTGACGTTCAGGTCAGTGATGCTGTCGGTGGTTATCAGGAATCAAGATTCTTTGAACCTGGTGATGAAGTTGTAGTTGCCAAAACACCTTTTGGCAATATCGGACTGATGGTATGTTACGACTTACGCTTTCCAGAACTTGCTTTGATTCTACGCCAACAAGGTGCAAACATTCTAACCGCGCCTGCTGCATTTACTTACACTACAGGGCAACTTCATTGGCAATTACTATTACAAGCACGTGCAATGGATAGCCAATGTTATGTGCTTGGTGCAGCCCAGCAAGGCTGGCATGGTGAACAGCGTCAAACTTGGGGTCATGCAGGGATTACAAATAGCCGAGGGCAACTATTAGAAATGATTACAGTTGAAGGACATGGTTTAATTACATCTTCATTTGACCTAGCTGAACAAAATGATATTCGACTAGCAATGCCATTAATGCAGCATCGCAAACTTATCAATTATTAAAAACAATCGTTTTATCTAAGCATACTTTTGTTCAATTTATCCTCATATGGCATCACTTTGACTGTTATAGTCAATTTTCATAAATGTATGTTTTGTAGGATCATGATTTAATAGGCTTTATTTATCATGGTAGAACAAGATCAAATGGTCGTATTCTATACGTGATGTAATACCCTCAATTCATTCGTATTAAGTTTGATTTATGTTTAAAGTAATTTTCATTTTTTTATTTTTTATAGGGGCAATTGCACAACTTCATGCAGCAATCGTTGAAACCAATACCAGTCCACAAAGTATCTTATCTACACCGCAAAATTTATCATTAAATTCCTTTGGGCAATGGGTGATTGGTTGGGGAACGGGTTCTGAAGGTGCGAGACAAAGATTAGATAATATCCAGCGAGAAGACGTGCTTATTATCAAACAAAAAGGTGCAACTTTAGACATGATTGTTGCTTGGCAACAATATTATGAACAAGAAGCACTTAATAACCCTAATAATCCAACAGCACGTTATAGGGCGCGTTTGATGAAAAAAATCACTGAGCTTTGGTAATGATTGATATGAAATCTGCGTAACTAATCATAAGCAGATCACGATATAATCATCACATGAATATACTGTTTGAGAAGCGCATGGGTGATGAACATAAGCAATTACTATTAGATAATCAGCTTTGTTTTCTGATTTACTCAACCAACCTTGCCTTAAATCAAGTCTACCGTCAATTGCTATCTCCTCTCGGATTAACTTACCCTCAATATCTGGTAATGTTAGTGCTTTGGGAAAGGGATCAACTCAGTGTGTCTGAGATCGGAGAAAGATTATTCTTAGAATCTTCCACACTCACTCCATTATTAAAAAAGCTTGAAGCCTCACAACTAATTTCACGCAAACGCTCAGTCGAAGATGAAAGACAGGTTATTATTTCCCTTACGCCACAAGGTCATACTTTAAAATTACAAGCAGTCGATATTCCATCCAAAATTTCAGAAGCAGCGGCCTGTTCAACCACATCACTTACAGAGCTTAAAGATCAGCTTGCGACATTACGTCACCATCTCACGCAATAGAACCTAAGTTTACAAATCGATAACTTGCATTCCTAGATATATCGTGTACGATTTAATTGTACACAATATTTATTCAGGAATAAAAATCATGTCTTTAGAACAAGTCGTTTATCGTGCAAAAGCAAAAGCTACAGGTGGTCGTGATGGTCGCGCAACTTCATCAGACGGTGTCTTAGATGTTCAGTTAGGTGTGCCAAAAGAAATGGGCGGTGCTGGTGGTGAGGTGACCAACCCTGAACAGCTTTTTGCGGCTGGTTATTCAGCATGTTTCTTAGGTGCAATGAAATTTGTTGCAAATCGAGATAAATTCAAAATTACGAAAGATGCTTATGTTGAAGGTGAAGTGGGAATTGGTCCAATTCCAAATGGCTTTGGTATCGAAGTCACTTTAAATGTCTATCTGATTGGTATGGAACAAGCTGAAGCTGAACAATTGGTTGCCGCTGCACACATTGTTTGTCCATATTCAAATGCAACTCGTGGCAATATTGATGTGAATTTTAATATCGTAACCACTGAATAATGATTTCAGATTTTACAAAGAAAAACAGCATGGTGATCCATGCTGTTTTTTTACTTATATCATCTTTACACTTCCGCAGCTTCATTCGTCACACGCAATACTTCTTCTAATGTGGTTTTTCCAGCTAACACTTTCAATAAACCATCATCACGAATCGAAGCAGCATGGCGACGCGCATGATTTTCTAATTCAAACTCAGCTGCATTACCATGAATCAAACGGCGCATCGAATCATCTACTGGCACAATTTCATAAATTGCAGTTCGTCCGCTAAAGCCAACATGTGAACATTTTTCACAACCATGCGGTTCAGGTAACTGCATATATTCATCAACTTTGAGATGTTGGAACACTTGTCGCTCAAAATCATCTGCTTTTCGCCAAGTCACACAATGTGGACACAAGGTTCGAACAAGACGTTGTGCAATGACACCTATCAAAGAACTTGCCAACAAGAATGGTTCAATGCCCATATCTTTTAAACGTGTTACCGCACCAATTGCTGTATTGGTATGCAGCGTAGATAACACCAAGTGCCCTGTTAAAGATGCTTGTACCGCAATTTCAGCAGTTTCAAGATCACGAATCTCACCAACCATTACCACATCTGGATCTTGGCGTAGCATCGCTTTTAATGCACGTGCAAAGGTCATATCAACTTTAGTATTGACCTGCGTTTGACCGATCCCTTCCAATTGATATTCAATCGGATCTTCGGCAGTCAAAATATTACGTGTATTATCATTAAGATCAGACAATGCAGCATATAAGGTTGTCGTTTTACCCGAACCTGTTGGGCCTGTCACCAAGATAATGCCATGCGGACGATGTACCAATTGCGTTAAACGTTCATAGTCATTTTTCATTAAACCAAGATGAGTCATATTTAAACGCCCAGCTTGCTTGTCTAGTAAACGCATGACCACTCGTTCACCATGCGAAGAAGGTAAAGTCGATACACGCACATCCACTTCACGACCTGCCAAGCGCAGTGAAATACGACCATCCTGAGGAATACGCTTTTCTGCAATATCCAGTTTCGCCATGACTTTAATACGTGACACCAACAACGGCGCAAGTTCACGGCGCGGCTGTACAATTTCACGCAGTTGACCATCGACACGTAAACGTACCGAAAGTTTTTTCTCAAAGGCTTCAATATGAATATCAGATGCGCTGACACGAATCGCTTCAGACAATAAGGCATTAATTAAGCGAACAATTGGTGCATCATCCTCTTGATCCATCAAGTCTTCAGCTTCAGGCACTTGGTCTGCCAAACTTAATAAATCTGGATGATCTTCTAGACCCGCAGCCACTTGTTGTGACTCACCTGTATCCCCTGCATAGCTAGAACTGAGTAAGGCATGGAACTCTTG
The DNA here is from genome assembly GCF_023488045.1 of Acinetobacter sp. ANC5681. Taxonomy (NCBI): domain Bacteria; kingdom Pseudomonadati; phylum Pseudomonadota; class Gammaproteobacteria; order Moraxellales; family Moraxellaceae; genus Acinetobacter; species Acinetobacter sp. ANC5681. Next base: position 3,116 of record NZ_JAMFKZ010000051.1, on the reverse strand, counting down.
ATCAGTACACAATTGATCGTGAGCCGATTTCCCCAAAATTCGACGTGCTTCCTGCAAAGCAATACGCGCGGTGTCCTTCCGTCGCACAATAAAAATTTGATCACCTTCATAACGTAATAAAACGCCATGTCTTTTGGCAAAACTATAAGGAATTTGTATTTGTTTAAGTATTTGCATTATACAAATAATGATAAAAAAGATGCTTGAGTGTACTCTAAGCAGGTTACAGCGTGAAGTCTGTTTAGCATACTCACACAGGAATTTTGCATCTTGTCTCAAAATAATCAATATCAAGCTCCACATGCCAACGAATTGAAATGGTGGGGCGAACAACAATTTGAAATTCAACAAGCCAAAGCTTGGCAATTTGGTTCATTATTATTTCGTCTAACACGTGGCATTAAAGAATGGCGATTGGAATATCATCGTCCTCAATCTCAACATGATTACGAACAGCAATGGCAAGTTCTAAATGACACGATTTTTGCAATGCCACAACCTGCAAAAATCGAACGCTACATGTTTCATAACACACAGAGTACATTCCATTTAATGCCGCGTTTAGCAGATCGCTCTGTAGTGATTAAACCCGTTGATCCGATTTATATTCCTGCGGGACAACGTGGAACTTTATATATTAGTACCCCACTATGGATTGCAGGTTTAGTGGATGGACTCACTGAAGCTCTATTTGATATTCCTGTGATCCAACCGAAAGACACATGGTTCGGTAAAGATCCTCAAAATGGTGAAATTTGCTATGCCACTTCTGTAGACGGTCGTACTGATTTAAATCTGTTAAAACCGCGCGCTTTTCGCGCAGTCACTCCTATTGAATTTCACAATACTAGCCAACATCAATTACGTTTTGATCGTATGAATGTTCCTGTTCCTGCTCTTCCCCTTTTCTATAGTGAAAGTACAGGTCGTTTATGGACTTCACAAATCAAAGTCTATTATGAAGGTATGGATCATCCAGCACGTATTCGGATTGAGAATAGAACCCCAACTCAAGCGGGTGAAGTGATTTATGTACATCCTCCTCGTGCGCCTGGAAGTACATTATTCAATATGTTTGATTCATTCTTTTAAGAGGTTGCTATGCCTGATTCGAATATTCCAAAGGATGTTGCTAGCAGTCTCGCCAGTATTTTCACCAATATTAACTTCGAACGTTTAAGCGAAATCGTTGTTGCGATTATTTTAGCGTTTATTGGTTTTGTAATCGCAAGACTGGTATCGAATGCCTTCATTCGTACAATTGGAAATCGTTTTAATGCCCATCAACGCTTGCTATGGCGTAGAGGGATTTTTTATTTTATTTTTCTGTTATTTATTATGACCAGCTTAAGAGAGGCTGGATTTAAACTCAGTGTGTTCTTGGGTGCGGCAGGGATTTTGACCGTTGCCTTGGGTTTTGCATCACAGACATCGGCAACCAACTTGATCAGTGGTTTATTTTTGATCGGCGAAGGTTCATTTGAAGTTGGTGATACGATTCAGATTACCTTAATTCGCGGACAAACGATTGAAGGACAAGTCATTTCAATTGACCTCCTCTCAGTTAAATTGCTGACACTAGATAATGTGTATATTCGCCTACCAAACGAACAATTGATTCGAACACCCGTCATGAATTTGTCAAAATACCCAATACGGCGTATTCCAATTACATTGGCGATCAATTTCCATGAAGACATTATCAAAGTACGACAAGTACTTTTAGATGTTGCTGCTAAATATCCTTTGGTCATGGATGATCCGAAAGCAACCGTTACTGTAACAGCATTTAGGGAGTCATCGATTGAACTTCTCTTTGCGGTATGGTGTAGACAGGAAAATGCATTGAAAGTTCGCGATGAAATGCAAGAACGTGTACGCAATGGTTTCTTAGAAAATCAAATTGAGATTCCTGTACCTAAAATGGGTTTAATTGATCGCCCTTTACCATTAGAAGATGATGAGGTTGATCAATATGCACATCAGAAAGAACTGAAAACAGCAGAGAAAGAGAGATAATTAACTCTCTTTCTGAGTATCAGAAATTGCTGGTGGTAACGGTGCAAGATAGGCAATCACCAACATGACCGCACCCGAACCAATAAATGAGATCACGCGTGTCAATGTACCGCTTTGCGATAAGTCTAGCAGTAATAATTTAGCCACCACAATACCCAACAACGCAGCACCCACAAACCAGATTTGGCGAATATGATGGCGACTGGAAAACGTCATCAAAATAAAGGCCAAAATCACCCATAATAAAGTTAGGCTCAGTTGTACATCACCATTCGACCAAATCTCGATCCCCCATAGTGGTGTCCCAAGATAATGATGCATCGCACGCACAACAATACTACTCAAAACCAATAAGCCAACTAAAATAGTGGTGACTTTAAAGCCCCATTCTATTGAATGCTCATCACTCAGCTTGTATCGATAGACTATCCAGATCAGTCCTATAAAGATCAATAAGGAGAAAAGATCAGTAAGATTTAATAAAGGTAAGAAATAATATTGTTCAGCAGAATGTATATCTAAACTAATCAGGATTAACCAAACTAGGCTTAAACTAAGCACAGGTATTTGTTGTAGAAGTTGGGTATTTTTAGTGACTATTAAAAATATTCCATATAACACTGGAATGATCGCTAATCCGATCAATGGCATCACTGGGAAAATCGACAAACCAATGCTCGCCAAACTTAACCACAATAAGCTTGACCCTATAATAAGACTTTCCTTTGAAGTAGTACTCTTCAAAGTGATTAGCATTAGAGCCAATACAACGGAAGCAACCGCAAAGCTGAGTTGATTTAACTTACTCGACCAATGCAACAGAACATAAACATTTTCTGCAAAACTTTCACCATAAAGCAGAAATAATAAACTCCCCAATAAGATCAGCTGTACATTGTCCCACTGTAATCTTGATGTAAAGCGAACGACTAGACTGAACGAAGCCAATAATAAAACTGCTATTGCTAAATATGGGATCAGTCCATGTTGTTGCCACTGCATCAATTCAACGCCTGCAATCGCTCCTGCATACATGCCCAATGCTAAAAAAATTCCACTGAGCATTCGAGCACTAAAGTATTTTTCAACTTGTTGAT